>CALGOL010000613.1 GCA_937960755.1 uncultured Azospirillum sp. | reverse complement strand
CGGACGGCGGCAATCTGGCGGCGTTTCTGCTGGCGTTGCGCGACGCGCGGCCGAAATATTACCGCCGCATTGTCGAATCGGTGCGGCAGATGGCGCCGTTCTTTGATGATTTTGTATTGGCGGAGTCTGGCGGCGCCGTGGCGCTGCGTTGGCGCGAGTTTGATTCCGACATGGTGTTCGATGCGGCGGCGGCGTCGGACGGGCTGTTGCGGCTATGGGCTTTGACGGCGGCGTTGTTGCAGCCGCTCGACCTGATGCCGCCGTTGCTGATTTTCGACGAGCCGGAATTGGGACTGCATCCCCACGCCATCGTCATTATTGGCGGGATGATCCGCGCCGCGGCGGTGGATCGCCAAGTCATCGTCGCGACGCAGTCGCCCTTGCTGCTGGACCAGTTCGCCGTCGACGACGTCATCGTCGCCGAACGGGCGGGCCGGGCCACCGCCTTTCACCGGCTGGACCGCGCGGCGCTGCGGGAATGGCTGGAGGATTACACGCTGGGCGATTTGTGGCGCAAGAACGTGCTGGGCGGCCAACCGGAAGGCGGCCCGGAAGGCGATTTGCGATGATTCATCTCAACGTGCTGGCGGAAGGCAAAACCGAACAGCAGTTCTTTAACGGGGTGCTGAAACCCCATTTGCGGCGCTGCGGCGTGGTCGGCAAGGTGCGGCTGATTAACAACTGCGGCGGCTGGAATTCGTACCGTGCGGCGCGGCGCGATTTGCTGCGCTGGGCGCGCCAAGACCCCGGCGCTTGGTTCACCACCATGGTGGATCTCTACGCCCTGCCAGGGGACTTTCCGCCGGCCGCCGCGACGCCCAATCCTTACGTGCGGGTGGCGGAACTGGAAAAAGCCTGGGAGCGCGACGCGGCCGCCGAAGGGCTGACCCGCTTCATCGCCTATATCCAACTGCATGAATTTGAAGCGCTGTTGTTCACCGACCCGTGGGCGCTGGACGCGCAGTTCTTCGATCAAGAACTCGCTATCGCCCGACTGGCGGAAACCGCGGCGGCGGCGGACAACCCGGAGCTCATCAACGATGGGCCGGCGACGGCGCCGTCAAAGCGCATCATCGCCGCGATCCGCCAATATGAAGGCCGCAAGGCCAGCGCCGGGCCGCTGACCGCCGCCTTGATCGGTCTGCCGCGGCTGCGCGCCGCCTGCCGTCATTTTAACGACTGGGTGACGAAGCTGGAGCGGCTGCCCTGGCTTTAATCGCCTGGTCCTTGATCGCTCGGCCAAACCACCAGCCCAGCGCCGTGATCCCTACCGCGCTTAGCGCCAGCAGCCAGCCAAAGCGGTGGGTGTCGGTGAACCAGCCTCCCGCCGCCGCCCCTAGCGATTGGCCGAAAAACAGCCCGGAGGCGAACATCGCCACCGCTGCACCACGCATCGCCGGGACCATTTGCGTCGCGTGGGTTTGCAGCGTGTTGTGCAGCATGTAAAAGCCGAAGCCGGCCAGCAGCGCCGCCGGGGGCGCCGCCCGCCAGTCCGGCGTCGCCAGCAAAACCAAGAAAGCCCCGGCCAGCGACAAGCCGCCGGTCAGCGCCAAGCCATGCTCTCCCAGCCGCGCCAGCAGCCGTTTTGCGGTCGCCAGGAACACCATGCCGCCCAGGCCGAACACCGCCGCCGACGAGCCGGCGACGGCGGGACTGACGGCGAAACGCTCAATCAGATAGGCCGGGGTGTAGGCGACGACGCCGAACACCAGCGCCCCCTCCGCCAGCACCACCCACAGCACCAGCCGCGCCCAGGGGACCGACAAGACGCCGCGCAGACTGGAGGTAAAGCTGACCCGCCCGGCCCCCGCCGCCGGCTTGTCGAGCTTGGTCAGCCACAAAATCACGCCGGAGCCGGCGAACAGGATCGCCAGCAGCCAGAACGACGCCCGCCACGTCCAATAATCGGCGAAAACCCCGCTCAACGCCTGTCCCGCCACCGTGCCGAACACCGTGCCGAGCAGAAAGCGGGCGAGAGTCTCCTGCCGTTCCTCATAAGCCACCGTGTCGCCGATCCACGCCATGCATTGCGGGATGATCGCCGCCGCCGTCGCGCCCGCCAGCGCCCGGCCGAGCAGCAGCAGTTCCAGCGACGGCGCGATGGCGGTGGCGACGTTAGATCGGAAGAGCA
>CALGOL010000612.1 GCA_937960755.1 uncultured Azospirillum sp. | reverse complement strand
TTACAAGGTGACTGGAGTTCAGACGTGTGCTCTTCCGATCTCAGTTCCGGGCCGGGGGCGAAGCCGAACCAGCGCGACCACGGCGGGGTGAGCTGCGCCAGCAGGCTGGCGGCCAACTGGTCAACCCCGTCCGGGGCGGTTCCGTCGAAGATGCGGTCGCCGCGTCGCCCGCCCGCGGGCGCGACGCCGGAAAACGGCCGCGCGTTGGGCAGCGCGTAATCATAGCAGTCCTGCCATAGGGATTCCCAATCGCCGCGCTTTTCCATCGCCCGGCGACGGCGCGCCAGCACGCGGGAGGCCCTGTCGTCCTCGGCGGCTCGTCGCTCAGTCATAAGAATATATTCCCTTCAAGTGGCGGTAGAGGCCCCAGGGGGTGAAGACGTCGGGGGCGTCGAGTCCGAGCACCCGCTTGACCGCTTCGACGCAAGTGAACGGACGCCACGGCGCTGGCGGAACCGCCTGGCGGCGCAAGGGGGCTGGAATGACGGTATAGCCTTGGGCGCGCAGGCGGTGCGGCAGGTCGGGATGTTCCGCCCGCTCCAGCGCCGCCACGTCGGTGAAGCACGAGGCGGGGTCGATCACCACCCAGCGCTTCGCGTCGCCCAGCACGACGAAGCAATGGCGAAAGCCCGGCTTCAGCAGTTTCAGCCACCACGGGCCGCGGCCGTCGCCGAACGCCGCCCAGGCTTCGCCCATACCGCTTGCGGCGGCTGCGGTCTGCTCGCCTTCGTTCAACGCCGCCGCGCTCATTGCACGATCCCCTTTTGGCGCAGCAGCGGGGTCAATTGGTCAAAGGCTTCCGCCCACAAGACGGCGGCGCGGGCTTCGCGGTCGCGTGACGAATCCGGCGCCGACAACCGCCGGCCGTAGTGGGCCATGACGTGCAGGTGGTCGCGCAACAGCTTGCGTTGGCGGTAGAGCCGGTCGACCGCGCGGTAGATGTCGAGGGGCTCGCAGGGGCGTTCGGTCAACCCCAGACCGGCGCGCACGCGGGCGCCCGCCGCCTTGGCTTCTTGCGCCTGGATGAACCAGAACCACGCCTCTTCGGCGGACGGGAAGGGGACGCCGCCGGCTTGAATGGCGGCCGGCGCGGGAAGCGGGCGGGGTGGGATTTTCGGGCTGGCGAGGGAGGGATGAAACATGACGCAGCGCCTTTCTTGCAGTGGAGGCTTAGGCATATGTTCATGTTATGTTCCCAACAAGACTTCCCTGTCAAGATAATTGTGTGAATACGTTCCTAGGGACATAGGCCGCAGGGTGTGAGATTATCCTCCCATGCTCAAGCACACCGACATATGGCGGGCCATCGACGGCCTAGCGGCGCAGGCCGGCATGTCCGCATCCGGTCTGGCGCGCAAGGCCGGGCTGGACCCGACCACCTTCAATAAGTCCAAGCGCACCACCGCGGACGGCAAGCTGCGCTGGCCCAATACCGAAAGCGTGGCGAAGATCCTTGACGCCACCGGGGTCAGCTTCGCCGATTTCGTCGGTTTGATTTCGGGCGACAAAGCGCGGTCGGTTGCGGGAGCGCCGGCGACGGCGGTGCAGCGTATACCGGTGATCGGCTACGCCCAGGCCGGGACGGACGGCTTTTTTGACGACGGCGGCTATCCGGTCGGGGCGGGCTGGGATGAATTGCTGTTTCCCGCGGTGGGGGACGATCATGCTTATGCGCTGGAGATTTCCGGCGACAGCATGGACCCGGTCTATCGCGACGGCGACACGGTGATTGTGTCGCCCGCGGCGCAGATTCGCCGTGGTGATC
Organism: uncultured Azospirillum sp.; assembly: GCA_937960755.1. Lineage (GTDB taxonomy): Bacteria > Pseudomonadota > Alphaproteobacteria > Azospirillales > Azospirillaceae > Azospirillum. The sequence continues at coordinate 1,317 of CALGOL010000612.1, read as the reverse complement.
GGGTGGTGGTGCGGTTGCGCAATTCCGAAGTGATGGCCAAGCAATTGGTGCGGGAAAGCGCTACGCGGATTGAACTGATGTCGATCAACCGCGCCCACGCCGACCGGGTGATCCCACGCGAAGACGTCAGTTGGATGGCCCGCATCATCTGGGCCAGCCAGTGAGGGGCGGCGGAAGCCCTATCCTTCCCTTGTGGGCTATCGGATTTGCGCATCGGTGGTTTTGACGGTTTCCGCTACGTTTCTCGGTCATTCCGGCGAAGGCCGGAATCCACCTTTTCGACAACTTAGCTGATAGGGTGGACCCCGGCCTTCGCCGGGGTGACGAGAAAAAAGATAGGAAAATCAAAACTTCAAGAAACGCGCGCTCGCCTTCACCCCGCCACCGGCGCCCATAGCACCTGTTCAATATCCTCCGCCCCGGCGCACAGCATGACCAGCCGGTCGAAGCCCATGGCGATGCCGGCGGCTTCCGGCATGCCGTACTCCAGCGCCGCCAGAAAATCCCCGTCCACCGGGAAGCGCTCGCCGTACAGCCGCTGTTTCAATTCCATATCGGCGGAAAAACGCGCGGCCTGCGCCGCGGCGTCGGTCAACTCGCCGAAGGCGTTGGCCAGCTCCAGCCCGCAGGCGTAAAGCTCGAAACGTTCGGCCAGCCGCGGGTCTTGCGGCTTGGGCCGCGACAAGGCGGCCATGCACAGGGGATAGTCGATCAGCACGGTGGGAACGCCGGCGCCGAGGTGCGGCTCAATGCGGTCGAACATGACGCGGAAGAACACGTCCTCCCAGCGGTCGCCGGCATGGGGGGCGACGCCGGCGCGCGCCGCCGCATCGACCAGCGGCGCCGGGTCGGGGTCATGGCCGCCGTCATAGGTCGCCAGCAAATCAATGCCGGCGTATTGCTGAAAAGCCTCGGCCACCGACAGAATGCGCCAGTCGGCGAAAGGATCGCAGGTCAGGCCGCGAAACTCGAACCGCCGCCGTCCGGCCGCCTCCGCCGCCGCGCGCGTCAGTCCGACGCAATCATCAATCAGATCGCGATAGCCGGCGTTCGCCCGGTACCATTCTAGCATGGCGAATTCCGGGTGATGGGTCGCCGAGCGCTCGCCGTTGCGAAAGGCGCGGGCGATTTGGAACAACCGCGGCTCCCCCGCCGTCAGCAGCTTCTTCATGGCGAATTCGGGGGAGGTGTGCAGATAGAACCGCCGCCGGTCGTCGGGATGGACGCCGCGCCAGTCGGTGGAAAAGGCGTGCAGGTGCGGCTCCATGCCGGGGGAGACCTGCAAGGCCGGCGTCTCGACCTCGACGAAGTCCCGCT
>CALGOL010000611.1 GCA_937960755.1 uncultured Azospirillum sp. | reverse complement strand
CCAGACCGCTTACGACGCGCCGACCACCCCCCCTCCTGCCCACCCCGCCCCGCCCGGCTTCGACTTCGCCGCGTTGCTGGCGGCGCTGACGCGCCCGCAGGTCGCCTTGCCGAACGGCGGGCGACTGATTATTGAACCGACGGCGGCCTTGACGGCGGTGGACGTGGACGGCGGGGCCGGCGACGCCTTGTCGGTCAATCTGGCGGCGGCGGACGAACTGGCCCGCCAGTTGCGCTTGCGCAATTTGGGCGGCGTGGTGATGGCGGACTTTATCCGCTTGAAGGCGCGCGGCGACCAAGAAAAACTGTTGGCGCGGCTGCGGGCGGCGGTGGCGGACGATCCGATGCAGACCGATGTTTACGGCCTGACCCGTTTAGGGCTGGCGGAAATGACGCGAGCGCGGCGCGGCCGCAGCTTGGCGGAGACTTTGGCGGATTTTGAGGGATGGGAAGCAGCATGACGACGGAACGTGAATGCCCGATTTGCGGCCGACCGGCGGTCGCGGAAACCATGCCGTTTTGTTCAAAGCGCTGCGCCGACGTGGATTTGGCGCGCTGGCTGGGGGAGGTTTACCGCGCCCCGGCGCGAGACGACGACGCCGGCCCCGACCGCCTGGATGCGTGACGGCGCCGGGGAAGCGCGCCGGGATGAGAGCTGGGAAACTTTTTGTCATTTAATGTACTTTTTGTCTGGACAGGTTAGGCGACGGCCTTTATAAGCCCGCCCACACGACGCGCCGGAACGACCAACCGCGGCGCTGACAGGATGCCCAGGTAGCTCAGTTGGTAGAGCAGGGGACTGAAAATCCCCGTGTCGGCGGTTCGATTCCGTCCCTGGGCACCATTTTCTTCCAAAAATTTCAATGGATTGAAAATTCGCCTTCCGCATCTTGGCGGCGTGGCGTCTATCGCCGGGGCGCGATTAAATCGACCGTCGGGAAATAGGCGCGATAGCGGCTGATATCGCGGGTCAATAGCCGAAGCCCCGAAACGGCGGCATGAGCGCCGATGAAGAAATCCGGCAGCACGCCGTTTCGCTTGCCGCCGGATGCGCGATATCGCTGAAAAGCCTTACCCGCAAGAAACAAAGCTGCGGTGGGTATTTCCAGCAGGTCGATAGCCGCATCCTTCAGCGCCGCATCAACATCTTCGATGCGATCAAACCGCACCGATAACTCGGCGTAAACCACCGGGTTGACGATCAACGCCCCTTTCACGGACGCGGCGTCCAATTGCCGGATTGACCAGTCCGCCCAAACCGGATCGTCGGTGACAAGATCAAGCAGGACGTTCGTGTCGACCAGAGTTCCTTCAGTCGTCGCCACGGGTCAGCGCCATGATTTGATCCGTGGTCAAACCGGCGCCCGCGCGTCCGCGCAAACTCTGGAAGCGGCTGACCGGACGCGCGCCGACGTTGACCAAAACGACCCGACCGTCATCGGTCATTTCGAAATCAACCGCGCCGCCCTGCACGATGCCTAACCGATCCCGTATCCGCTTGGGTATCGTGACTTGCCCCTTGCTGGTGACGGTGGCGACCATGGCGTCCTCGGTAATGCGCTTGCCTTGACAAGTAATACATAGCGCATCACACGGATATTCGCCAGCACGTTACCGGCGTCGGTCGGCGCCCCCGTGCGGCCAAGGCCATTAACGCTTGCGACAAATCTAAGCCTTGGGCATGAATTGAGGGCAATTAATAGCGGGTGAAACCACCATGTCTTTGCCGTCAATAGGAGGCTTCGTGGAGGTCAGGGGGCGACCCTGGCTGGTTGAATCCATCGAAGACAAGGGCGGCGGGTTGAACGCCTTACGGCTCGCTTGCATTTCCGACGACGCGCAAGGGGAAACCCTTGAAGTTGCATGGCGCGCCGAGATCGGGCCGCGCTCCCTGTCCGACGAATCCTGGGATTCGCTGGGGCGCAACGGCGCGGACGAGGCCGCAACGTTCGCGGCCTATTTGCGGACATTAATGTGGAACACGGCCACCGCCGCCGACCGGGATCTTTTCCAGGCGCCGTTCCGCGCGGGCATTCGGCTGGACGCTTATCAATTGCTGCCGTTGCGCAAAGCGCTGAAGCTGCCGCGCGTCAATCTGCTGATCGCCGACGACGTCGGCCTCGGCAAGACCGTGGAAGCGGGACTTGTCGTCCGCGAACTGCTGTTGCGGCGACGCATCGACTATATCGTCGTCGCCGCCCCTCCCGCCATGACCATCCAGTGGCAAGAGGAGTTGGAGGCCAAATTCGGCCTGTCGTTCACCATCATCGACCGCGACCACGTCGCCGAACTGCGCCGGATGCAAGGCTTCGGCGTCAACCCCTGGGCGGCCGGATCGCGGTTTATCATTTCCCATCGACTGCTCGCCGACGAAACCTATACGGCCGGCTTGCGCGATTTGCTGGGGGCGTTTCGCGCCCGGGCGCTGCTGATTCTGGATGAGGCCCATCACGCGGCCCCGGCGAGCGGCTCCAAATTCGCCATCGACAGCCAGTTCACCCGCGCCGTGCGCGACGTCGCCGGGCGGTTTGAACATCGCCTTTTCCTGACGGCGACGCCCCATAACGGCCATTCCAACAGCTTTTCCGCCCTGCTGGAGATGCTGGACCCCCAACGCTTCACCCGCGGCGTCGATGTTCGCCCCAAGGATCTTGAACCCGTCATGATCCGGCGGCTGAAGGAGGATTTGCGCCGCGCCGGCGCGACGTTCCCCCGGCGCGTCGTTGGTCCGATCATGCTGGACGGCCTGCCCGCCGATGCGCCCGAACTGGCGTTGTCCAGAATGCTCGGCGACTATGGGGAGCTTCGCGAGCGCCGGCTGGCCGCCATGCCAAGGCGGGAGGCCATTCAAGCGCGGTTGGTGTTCGTCGGCCTGCAACAACGCTTGCTGTCGTCGGCGGCGGCGTTCGCCCGCACTGTCACCCGCCGTCTTGCCGCTTGTACGGATTCGGCGGCATCCA
>CALGOL010000610.1 GCA_937960755.1 uncultured Azospirillum sp. | reverse complement strand
CCGATGGCGCGGCCGCCGGCTTAGCCGCGAGCTGCTCGCGCAGCCGACGAAGCTCCTCCTCCAGCGCCTGAATGCGCTGGTCGCGGGCTTGCAGCCGTTCGGCGGCGGCGCGTTCGGCGCGTTGGCTGCGCTGCTCCAAATCGGCGAACTGCCGGGCGAGCTGGCTATGGTCGCGCATCAGCTTGCGGTTTTCGCCGCCGTTGATGTGCGACAGCATATGCACGTCGCCAAACGCCCGCGCCTTCAGCCCGTCATCGACATGCGGGTGCGTCAGCAGCGCCCAATAGGCGGCGGCGACCTTGCCGTCGGCGACCGCGCCCTCCCACAGCGCCGCCAAGGCGCGGGGGTCGCTTTCCTTCGTGAAACGCTTGACCATGCCGGAATACTTCGCTTCCAGCCGCTTGTGCATCAATCGGGCGGCGACGCCGTCGCGCACCGATTCGCGCACCAAAAAGCGATGGACTTCATACTCCGTCGCGCCAGCCAACTGCGGAACCTGCAAACGGCGCATCAGCCAAGCCGAATCCTCCTGCGACAGGCAGGTTCCCACCAGCGAGCACGAAAACGCCGCGTCGATCTTCCACAGCTTGCGCCGCCGTTTGTCGCCGTCCCAGGCTCCCCCGACATCGATGTCGTCATCAGCCGCTAAACCGGCGGCGCCAAACCCGGCCGCCTGGGCCAGATCGGCCGGCAGACCGCGCAACTTCAGCCTCTCGCCCATCTTAAGCGCCCCTCCCCGCTTGATCCTCGCCGCGGCTCCCTCCCGTTGGAGCGGCGACAAAGCCAACGTAGTGAGAATCACTCGCATTAGCAAGAGGAATTTGCGAGCGTCTCGCATTTGCGCCAGGGGGTAATGATAGGATAATTGTTGGATCAATAGGCCAAGCGATTTGTTAGGAACAACTTGGGCGCGCCGCACAACGGCGACGAATTGCAACAGCAAATGAGAGTGATAATCAAATGAAGGGCGACCCGCAGATCATCGCGCATTTGAATGCGATCCTCACCAACGAGCTGACCGCTATCAATCAGTATTTTCTTCACGCCCGGATTCTGAAAAATTGGGGACTGAAGCGTCTCGCGCACAAGATTTATCACGAATCCATCGACGAGATGAAACACGCCGACGAAATGATCGAGCGCATCTTGTTCCTGGAAGGCCTGCCCAATCTGCAAGACCTGCACAAGATCAAGATCGGCGAAGACACCGCGGAAATTTTGAAGTGCGACTTGTCGGTGGAGATGAAGGCCCGCGCCGATCTCGTCACCGCCATCACGGCGTGCGAGCAGGCCAAGGACTACGAAACCCGCAACAAGCTGCAAGAGTTGCTGGAGGAGACCGAGGAGCACATCGACTGGATTGAAACCCAGATCGACCTGATCGACCGCGTCGGCCTGCAAAACTACCAGCAAGAGCAGATGCACGAAGGAAGCTGAGGCCATTCTCTCTAAAGATTGACCTTCGTCATTCCCGCCCCCGCCTTCGCGGGGGCGGGAATGACGGTGATGGGGCATTCTTCCGGCCGGTCGGTATTAATCAGCATCAATTGGCTAAACGACGCGCCAGCGCCGTCACCCCAGGCCCAGCGCGGCGGACAGTGATTTTTGCAAATCCTTCATGCTTTGCGGCCGTTCGTTGTGGCGCATCGCCAAACCCGCCAGCAGCGCCTTTTCAAACGCCGGCGGGGCCTGCACGCCGTAATCCGCCAGCTTCGGCACCCGGTCGTTCATGAAGCGCGTGGTGGCGTCGGGCGGCGTCTTGCCGCAAATCACCATGTAGAGCGTGGCGCACATGGCGTAGACGTCGGTCCACGGCCCTTGCAGCCCTTCATGCGAGTATTGTTCGGGCGGGGCGTAGCCGGGCTTTAAAATCACCGTCAGGTTCGCCGCTTGGCCCGCAGCGTGGCGCGCGGCGCCGAAATCCAGCAGCTTGCGCTCGCCGGCGCTGGTGATGAAGATATTGTCCGGGGCGACGTCGCGGTGAATCAGCCCTTGATCGTGGACTGACTGCAAAGCCTTCATGATCGGGCCGAGAATTGACACCGCGCGGCGCGGGTCGAGCGAGCCGCCGCTTTCGCTGACGTATTTCTTCAGCGTGCGGCCTTGCAGCAGCTCCATAATCAGATAAGCGGTGTCGTTGGCTTCAAAGAAGTCCTGCACGCCGACAATTTCCTTGATGTCGCGCAGGCGGGCCAGCAGCCGCGCCTCGTCAAGAAACTTCCTCATGCCGAGATGAAAGCCTTCGGCGTGAACGTCGGAGAACGGAACCACTCGCGACCCGCCGGGAATGCGGGATATCAGATTGGCCGGATAGTATTCCTTGACCGCGACTTTCACCTGAAGCCGGTCGTCCCACCCCAGATAGGTCGCGCCGAAGCCGCCCTGCCCGAGCAGGCGACCGACGTCGTAGCGCGATAACAACTGCGTGCCGGGCGCCAAATGCACCCCGGTGCGGTTCTCATACCCCGCCGGCCAACCGCATTCGCCGCACGGCGCGTCGGCCGGCTTATCGGCGAAGCAATTGGGACAGCGCGCGCTTTCCGCGGGCGCGACGATGCGCGGCCCCACCGTCTGAACCGCGGCGGTGGCGGGCGACGCCCCCAAGC
>CALGOL010000609.1 GCA_937960755.1 uncultured Azospirillum sp. | reverse complement strand
AAGGTCAAGGCCGGGCGCCGCCGCCAGCGCCTCGGCCGCCTCGCCGCCCAAGCTTTGGCCCGTCATCAGTGCGGCAATCAGCGCCGCCTCGCCTTGTCCCAAACGCTCGGTCAGCATGCGGTCGGCAGGGCGAACCAGCAAAACGGTTTCAGGCCCCGCCGCCGGGTCGACAGGAACGGGCGGGTCCTCGCGGTGAGCCAGCCAAACGCTGTGCGCCGCCCAACGGCATTGAACCAGCCGGGCGCTGGGATGAAAAGCGAAGACCAGCCCGGCGATTTGATCGGGCGGAACCAGGGCCAGCGCCGCGGGGTCGAGCGGCTCGGCTTCGGCGGCGAACGTCGCCTCGACCCGCGCCCATTCCAGCCGCGCCACGTCGCCAAGGTAAGGAACCGACGCTGCCGGTGGAAATGCGTCAAGAAAATCGCCGAAATCGCCGCCATAAGCCGCAAGATCGGGCTTGGCCGGCGGATTGGCGTCGATGAAGGCGCGGGCGGCCAGCGCGAAGAAGGCGGCGCCGGTCAGCTTCTCCGTCACCGGGTAGGCGGCGGCGAGCGCTTCGGTCAGCGAGCCGAAATAGGTGTTGCGGTGGACAGCGATGCGCCGCGCCGTCGCTATGGCGGGGTCGAGGCCGGGGGCCAGCAGCGTCGCCAACGGCCCGTCGTCGCCGCCCAAAACCGCGGCGCGAAAGCGGTTTTGCAAATGGTCAAGCGGCATGGGCGGCCCCTACGCGATGGGCGGCGCGGCGGCGCGCCGCCGCCAACCGCTGGTCTGCTTCCGCCGCTTGGTCCAGCAGAACGGGCAGCGGCGGGATGCGCGTATCCCATTCCACCAGCACCGGTTGCGGGCCGAACATGTCGAGGGCGCGATCCAGCAGCGCCCACACCGGGTCGGCGACTTCCGCGCCGTGATCGTCGATCAGCAGCGCGCGGCCGCCGTCCTGCGGTTCGACGCAATGGCCGGCGACGTGGATTTCCCCCACCGCGGCGGCGGGAACCCCGGCCAGCCACGCCGCGACGTCCAGCCCGACATTGTTTTGACCGACATAGAGATTGTTGACGTCCACCAGCAGGCCGCAGCCGGCGCGGCGAACCAGTTCGGTCAGGAATTCATGCTCCGCCATCTCGGTTTCAGCGAAGGCGAGGTAGCTGGAGGGGTTTTCCATCAAGATCGGCCGGCCGAGCGCGTCTTGGATGCGGCCGACATTGGCGCACATGACGTCAAGCGCTTGGCGGGTGTAGGCCACCGGCAGCAAGTCGTTGAGGTAGACGCCGCCGTTGACGCACCATGCGACATGTTCAGACACGAGGCCGGGTTCAAAGCGGCGCACCAGATCGGCCAGCCGCGCCAGATGCTCGGCGTCGACGCCTTCGGCGGAGCCGGGGGACGATCCTACGCCGTGAATCGACAGCGGCCAGTCGCGGCGGATCGCCTCCAGCGCCCGCAGCCGGGGGCCGCCCGCCGCCATGTAGTTTTCCGCGTGGATCTCCACCCAGCCAAGGGCCGGGCGGGTTTCCAAGATGTCATCCACATGGGGGCCGCGCAGGCCGACGCCCGCCGTCGCCGGTACAGGATATGCGGGAAAAGCGGGCGTCATGGCGGCGGGCTCCGGGGGCTGGGTTTCGACCTTACATCTTCTTGACGTCTTTGTTCATGCCTTCGAAGGCTTCCAGCTTGCCGCCCATGGAAACGCAAGTGCCCGCCGGCACCAGCTTCCAGTCGCCGCCGTCGTAATCCTTCGTGGCGTTGCCGGCGCAAGAATGGGTGCCGGCCTTGTTGGCGCAGCCGTTCTCGCCCGCCTTCGACACGCCGTAGCATTTTTCGTTCTTGGCCTGGGCTTGGGCTTCGCCCGGCGCGGCCAGAGCGACGGCGCCGATAAGAGCGGCGGCCAGGGTCATGGCGGTGAGTTTGACGTCGGACATAGCGTGATTCTCCCTGCTTGGTTGCGGCTGGCGCCATCAGCGCGCCGCCGTCGTGGTGAGACCAAGATGTCGCAGGAAGCCCGCCCAGGCAACGCACGTTGCGATAATTTCCCCTCACGCTTTCGTGATGCGCGCGTTACAGCCAGCAGGGCGATCGGGTGAAGGAAAATAACCCTCTCCCGCCCCGCTATCGGATTCATGCATCTTGGCTTCTTCACCTTATTGCCGTCATACCGGCGAAGGCCGGTATCCAGCCTTTTCAGACACTTATCCGAATTGCC
>CALGOL010000608.1 GCA_937960755.1 uncultured Azospirillum sp. | reverse complement strand
GGCCGCCGGTCCGGGCGTCGGCCCCAACACCGGCGGGCCGGTCAACCGCGTTGGCGTTCGGTAAGCTTTCGGGCGATAAGCTTTCGCAAACTGGCTATTCGCCGCGGAATTCGCCGCGGCGATAGCCTTGCAGATAGAGCAGCGCCGTCAGGTCGCCATGATCGACGCGCGCGTGCGCCTGCGCCGCCACGGAAGGCTTGGCGTGAAACGCCACGCCAAGGCCGGCGGCCAGCAGCATCGGCAGATCATTGGCCCCGTCGCCCACGGTGATCGCGGCCGACAACGGCAAGCGGCGCGCCGCGGCCGCTTCGGTCAGCGATTGCAGCTTTGAATTTTTATCGAGAATAGGCGGGACCGGCCGCCCCGTGAGCAGGCCGTCGGCGATTTCCAGATCGTTGCCGCGGTCTTCATCGAACCCCAGCCAGTCGCGCACCCGACTGGTGAAGCAGCGAAAGCCGCCCGACACCAGCAGGCAGTCGGCGCCGCTCGCTTTCATGGTGGCGATCAGCGCCCGCGCCCCCGGCATCAGCGTGGCCCGGCGCCACACTTCATCCAATACGCCGGCCGACAATCCTTGCAGCAGCGCCACCCGTTCCAGCAGCGCGCCGGCGAAGTCGATTTCGCCGTTCATCGCGCGGGCGGTGATCGCGGCGATTTCCGCCTTTTTGCCGACGTAGTCGCCCAACTCGTCCAGCATCTCTTGTTCAATGATGGTGGATTCCATATCCGCCACCAGCAACTGCTTGCGCCGCCCGGCGACCGGCTGGGCGCAGACGTCGACCGCCATGTCGCCCAGCGCGTTGCGCGCGGCGCCTTCCGCCTGTTCGGCGGCGAGGCCAGTGAAAACAATGTCGCAGGCCCACCCCGCCGCCAGCCAGTCGGGCCGTTCGGTCTCTGCGCCCAAAGCGTTAAGACCAGCCCGCACCGCCGCGGCGACATCGGCGTCGATATCGCCGCCGATCAGGGTCAATACATGGGTGGACATCGCTTGCAGGCTCCATCGGCAATAGAACAGCGGAAGCCCCAGCTAACACGGATGACGGCTGGGAGAAAAGCCCCCGCCGTCCAAGGCCCGCCGGTCAGTCTTGCGACGGAGCCTTGCTTTCACCAGCCAACGCCTTAATCAGATCAAAGGCGCGCCGACGCACCGCCGGTTCGCTGATGCGATAATAGGCGCGCACCAGCTCCAGCGTTTCGCGCCGGGCCATGGAATCCACCTCCTCCGCCGTGGCGGAGGGCGGTTGATCGGCTTCGGTCGCCGCCGCCATGGCGTCGGGTGCCGGCATGTCGTCGAAAAAGAAGCCCACCGGCACGCCAAGCACTTGTCCGAGATTAAACAAGCGGCTGGCGGAGATGCGGTTGGCTCCCCTCTCATACTTTTGTAGTTGCTGGAAGGTGATGCCCACCGCTTCGCCCAGCTTTTCCTGGCTTAACCCCAGCAACGTCCGGCGTAAGCGCAGCCGCGCCCCGACATGTATGTCGATAGGGTTCGGGCCTTCGCCTCGCCGAGAGAGAGTATGCGCGGGATTGAGCCTGTTATCGGAATCAGTCATTTCCTGGCCCTTAATGGCAAACAAAGTGGGCTTTCGCCGGAAACATAATTCGTTGAAGAACTAAATTCTATGGCGACGTACGGAGAGCACAACACTTCTTGGGCTTTCGCGTTGCGAAATCGACATATTTCATCCTAGCGTTTGACATCTCTGTATCGCATAGCCGCATATGCTCCCGGAAAGAGTGTTCTAAAGGTGAACGCCATCCACTGAATACTTAACAGCGGCATGTTCCACAACGTAGCGATTGGGTAGCGCCGCCGCCTGATTCGCGCCTGCTCCCAGCGCCCTTCGGCGGCCCGATGGAATGAAGCGCCGCCGCCCTGAAAAACGCAAAGCGGCGCTTTCAGTCTTGCGACTCGCGCGCGCGCCGCAAGAAAGCTGAGCGTAAAATCGTAATCCGCGCCAATGGGATATGACAAGTCATAACGCAACCGGCCGATCAGCGCCATGCGGTAGATCATCGCTTGATGGTGAGCGAACATCCCGAAAGGCGCCAACCGATATGAACGGGCCGGTTTTAAGCCTAACGCGCCGGTCGGCGTCCGCTCCAGCGCGTCCGCGTAAACATAATCAGCACCCGCCTCGGCCATAAGTCGCATCGCGCCAGCCAGCGCGCGGTCGTTCGCCAGGGTGTCGCCGGCGTTCAAAAACAGCACCGCATCGGCGCGCACCTGATCGAGACAGCGGTTCATCGCGTCGTAGGGCCCAAGATCGGGGCCGGAGCGCCACCACGCGCATTCCCCCGAATGCGCCGCCAGCCACGCCGCGGTTCCGTCGCTGGAGCCGCCGTCGGCCACCAGCCACTCGAAGTCACGGAAGCTCTGCCGCCGCAAGCTGTCGCGCGTCGCCAGCAAGCCGGGCAGATCGTTCAATACGACAGTCGCCACGGCGAGGCGGGGGCGACGCGGGGAAATCGGCGCGCTCATCGGCTGATGACCGATATGGAGGCGGCGGTCAGGGCGATTTTCGACAACACGTCGGCGACGGACTGGAACAGCTCACGCCCGCTATAGGGCCTGGGGTCGGCCGGCACCACCAGCGCCGCCCCCGGCGGCGGACCGGCGAAGCGATGGTTCCAAGCGGAAATCGCCACCGGCTCGGCGCGGCCGTCGGGCAAGATCATGAATACGCGAGAGGCGTCGGCCAAGCCGGTCAACCCGCCGGCGTCGCGGATGTAGGCTTCGGCGTCCTTGCCGCTTTCAAAGGCGAAAGCCCCAGGCGCCATCACCTCGCCGGACACGGTCACCGTCAGCGGCCGTTTAGGAAACGCGATGCGGTCGCCCGGCTCCAGCAGGATGTCGCGGTCGGGACGCCGCGCCAGCGCCGTGGGATCGGCTTCGGCGACGATGCGCCCCGGCGGTTCGACCGCGCGAAGCTGGGCCGCCAGCCGCCGCACCAAGCCGACGTCCTCCTGGCGCACTTCTTCGCCCTTTTGCAGCAGAACCGCGAGATTGCGCTCCAGCGCCCGCGCCTGCTCCTCCAGCGCGGCTTTTTCTTTTATCGCGACGCTCCGCCGCAAAATCACCGCGCCGGCGGGATAAGCGTCGTCGGTCAGCCCGCCCGCCCGCGCAATCAGCGACGACAGTCGTTCGCCGCGCAAAGCGTCGTACCAGCCGGGACGGCGCACCTCGCCTTCCAGCAGCACCGCGCCGGTCTCGACC
>CALGOL010000607.1 GCA_937960755.1 uncultured Azospirillum sp. | reverse complement strand
AAATTCTTTTTTAAAAATAACGTCTTTGTCAAAATAATCTTTTTTGCTGGCAATAAATGCTAAATTAGGCGATATCGGAATAGTAACAGACATGAGCTTACTATTTTTTCCAAAAATTTGAACTGGATTATCGCCTAAAACATATTCAACTGTCTCATTTTTTAAAATATGCCACTCCATATTATAGAGATCTTGCGTCATCTCACAAGAAACTGAATGCTCTAAAAAAGCAGTAATCCAAATATGTTTCCACGCACCCTTAATATTATTATTATAATAATCCAAAATATATTGATCAGATTCATCTTTAATAGAGCTGCTGTCAGACTTAGCTTTTTTTACATATTCATCAAAATCAATGAATTCTTTCGATTCATCCGTTGAAAAATTATTCTGCCTAACGCGATGAAACAATGTGGTAATAAACTGAGAAAATGCTCTACGCTCTTTGTTAGAAATAAATTCAATTCCATATTTAATAATTTTTTCAATTATTATTGATGCTGGTTCGTCAATAGACCTAGTAAAAATATCTTTTTCTATATAAAATGAATCTCTAGCTCTTTTCCATTCTGACGTATAAAGATTTTTTTTTGAACCTAATGACTTTGGGCTCTTTCGTCCAAATACCACTTTTGAGTGTGGTCGATAAAACCGATTTACTAGCTTATCATCACCACACCAGCGGCGCATAAGAAACTGTGGAAGCCAGTGATGGTTTGTCGGGTCAGACATTGGCAGATCTAATGCAAAAAACGCATGTCCTATTGATAGGATAAAATTTTAGCTGTTTCAAGCTGTATTTTTCTGTAATAATTTCACAGCATTACAAGCAAAAGCATCGTCGCCCGATCAATTAAAAACAGATTATGTCTACCGAAGCAACCCGACCGCCGTAACACCAAACGACACTCACCTGTTCTATTCATTAAAATTATAATTTATTCTATACTTAATGTATATAATAGTCTCGAAAATATATATAAAACAGCTATAGCTGTAGCTGTTAGTCATAAAAATCTATAGCACTTCCAGTTTCTTCCGCTAGGCGAAAAAACCGCCGGGAAATCCCGGCGGCTTGCGTCCACATTTTATCCCTGTCGATGCGGGCGCTGTCTTGAACAGCCCCGCCCGCCATCGTCAAACTGGCTTTTAGGCCTTCCAGTAGCCCCAGACGGAAGCCGGCGGGAAGTTCTTCGGCGTCCAGCCCAAGCGCTTGCCGCGCAGGCCCAGCGCCTTCATGTTAAGCGGCGAGTTAACCATATAGGTGTAAAGCAGGAAGCGCGAACCGGCCGGCATCAGACGGAAGGTGGCGTCGACGATTTCCTGTTGCAGCGGAATCGGCAGCATCACCATCGGAATGCCGATGATAACCGTACCGACATGACCCACCAGTTCATGCGGGATGGTGGAGTCGGCGTGGCGGCAGTCGCCGTTAATAACATGAACGTCGGGATAGACGCCCTTGAGATAGCCGGCGAGTTCACGATCAATCTCGAAGCAGTACAACCGCTCGCCAGGAACCCCGTGGGAGAGCACGGCTTCGGTGATAGCGCCGGTGCCGCCGCCAAACTCGACCACCACTTGATCGGGACCACAGATGACGTGCTCGCCAATCAGTTTCTTCAACCCGGGGCCGCTCGGCGTCACCGAGCCCATCGACAGCGGATTAGCCATCCAGCGCTGAAAGAAGACCCAGGCCGGGTGCGGCTTCTTGCGGCTCTTCGCTTTATCAACAACAGAGACGTCGGATTGAGTCATTGATCGGCCTTTCGGCGCTATGCGGTTGACGTTGGCCCGCCCGACCGCCCGTTCATTTCGGACGACGTTCAGGCGCGGCGCTCCAATACCCTCTCCAGCGTTATGGAGCAAGTGCGGCGGGCCTTCAAGCCGCAGGTGGCGGCATTGCGCAAAAAACCATCCGATGGCCGATGATTTTTTGCGCCGAACGCCCCAGGCGACATGCGCTTTTAAATGAATTTTGATGGAATGAATAATATTCCATTACACGAAAAGCGTCTGGGCGCCTTGGGACGCCGCCAAAAAGGTGACGATGCCGGCGATTTCCGCCGCAGCGTCGGCGCGCAAGCTAACCGACCGCGGCAAACCCAACGCCCGCAAGCCCATTTCACAAGCCAAGATACGGACACGCAAGGCGACGCAGGCTTCTAATAGCTCCTCGAACGTCGCCATGCCGTGGCTGGCGAAAAAGCGGTCGCGCTCCGCCGGGCGCGAGCCGTCGTCGGCGGCGTCAAGATCGTGCCATCCCAGCACGCCGGGTTCTTCTTCATGCACCAGCGCCCGCAAGGCGCGGCCGGTGAAGAACAGCACGACGTCGCGATTGACCGCGGCGGCGGCGCTCGCCATCGCCAGCGCATAATGCACACGATCAAATCCGCCGGAAAAAACCACGATGGACAAACCCGCCTGACCGCTCATATCGGACGCTCCCCTGGCGCGATTACTTGTGACCGGATAAATCCTTGATGTGCGGACTGGCGCCGCACAGCGGACAATCAGGGTCCTTTTTGACTTTTATGCGGTTGTAGGAGGCGTTGAGCGCGTCGAACAGCAACAGACTGCCTGAAAGGCTCTCGCCGATCCCCAAAATCTCCTTCAATACTTCAACCGCTTGCAGCGAGCCGATGAAGCCGGCGAGCGCGCCCAAAACCCCGCCTTGCGAGCATGACGGGACCAGTCCCGGCGGCGGCGGTTCAGGAAACAGGCAGCGGTAGCATGGCGCCTGATTGTCGCCGGGTCGCGCCTTGAAGGTGGAAACCTGCCCGTCGAAACGCAGTATCGCCGCCGACACCAGCGTCTTGGCGTTAAAATAGCATGCGTCGTTCAGCAAAAAGCGCGACTCGAAATTATCGGTGCCGTCGGCGACCACGTCATAGCCGGCGATCAGGCGTTCCACGTTCGCCGCCGTCAGTTTTTCGGGGTGAGCTTCCAGCTTGACGTCGGGATTGAGCCGGGCGATGCGCCGGGCGGCGCTTTCCACTTTCAATTCGCCTAGCGAGTCTTCGTCGTGAATCACTTGGCGTTGCAGGTTGGACCGGTCGACGACGTCATGGTCGACGACGCCGATGGTTCCCACCCCGGCGGCGGCGAGGTAGAGCAGCAAGGGCGCGCCCAAGCCGCCGGCCCCCGCCACCAGCACGCGGGCGTTCAGCAGCTTTTCCTGCCCCAGTCCGCCGACTTCCGGCAACACGATGTGGCGGGCGTAACGATGCAGTTGTTCGTCGGTGAAATTCATCATGGGGAACAGTTTACTCCCATAGGGCGACGTCAAGGCAAGCCGTTCGGCGTCGTCCCCTTGAGCGGCGGCGTCGGACCCTCGGCGGGCAGCACGCAACGGATGACCGGCCCTTCGCCAGGCATTTCCTCCGCCTCCAGCCGTCCGCCATGGCGGCTGACGACCGAGCGCGCCAGTGCGGTGGAAAGCGCCAACGCGCCGCGCAACTCCGCCGGTATCGC
>CALGOL010000606.1 GCA_937960755.1 uncultured Azospirillum sp. | reverse complement strand
ATGACGCCCGCGTCGTCGCCGCCTTGGCGGAGCGCGCCGGTTCGGCCGGCGTCGTGCATGTGGCGCTGGACGATGCGCGGGTCTCCCGACTGACGGAACTGCTGGCGTTTTTCGCACCCAAGTTGGAGGTGCTGGAGTTTCCGGCGTGGGACTGCCTGCCCTACGACCGCGTCTCCCCCAACGCCGCCATCGCGGCCAAGCGGGTGGACGCGCTGACCCGGCTGCTCGACCGGCCGGCGAAGGGGCCGGGCTTTGTTCTACTGACCACGGTCAACGCGCTATCGAAAAAAATCATGCCGCGGGCGGCGCTGCGCGGGGCAAGTTTTTCCGCCAAGAAGGGTCAGCGCATCGACGTTCCCAAGCTGACGGCGTTTTTGGCCGGCAGCGGCTACGCCCGCGCTCAGACGGTGCGCGAGCCGGGGGAATTCGCCGTGCGCGGCGGCATCATTGATCTGTTCCCGCCGGGTTCGGAAGAACCCTTGCGGCTCGACCTGTTCGGTGACGAGCTGGAGGCGGTGCGGGCGTTCGATCCTCTAACCCAGCGCACCACCGAAGCGCGGGATTCGATCCGGCTCGCCCCGGTGTCGGAAGTGTTGCTCGACGAAAAAGCCGTCGCGCATTTCCGCACCGGCTATCGCGAATTGTTCGGCGCGGTCAACGACGGCGACCCGCTTTATGAATCGGTGAGCGCCGGCCGCAAGCACCCCGGCATGGAGCATTGGTTGCCGCTGTTCCACGACGGTTTGGAATCTTTGCTCGACTATGCCCCTAAGGCGCTGGTGTCGCTGGATTATCAGGCGGATGAAGCGTTTCAGTCCCGCCTCGCCCAAATCGAGGATTTCTATTCGTCGCGCGCTGAAATGATCGCGGCGGAAAAGAAGGCCGGCAACGTTCCCTATAAGCCGGTCCCGCCCGGCCTGCTGTACTTCGATCACGCCAATTGGTTGTCGATGCTGAACGCCCACGGCGTCGTGCAGTTGTCGCCCTTCTCCCTGCCCCCCGGCATTCAAGGGCAGATGGACGCCGGCGGCGCGCGCGGCTTTGATTTTTCCGAAGCGCGCAACCGCCCCGATCTCAACGTCTTCGACGCGCTGCGCGACCATGTCGCCGAGCTACGGTCAGGCGGGCGGCGGGTGCTGGTGGCGGGTTTCACCGCCGGCTCGCGCGACCGGCTGTCGGGCGTCTTGGCCGACCATGGCCTGGACAAGCTGGCGGCGGTGGAGACGCTGGACGAAGCCCGACGCCTCAATCCCGGCATCGTCGGCATGGCGGTGCTGGGGCTTGAGCACGGCTTCGTTTCCGACGATTTGGCGGTGATCGCCGAACAGGACATTCTCGGCGACCGGCTGATCCGCTCGTCGCAAAAGAAAAAGCGCAAATCCGCCAATTTCATCGCCGAGCACGCCTCGCTCAATCCCGGCGATCTGGTGGTTCACATCGACCACGGCGTCGGGCGCTATGACGGGCTCGCCACCATCGACGTGTCCGGCGCGCCACACGACTGCCTGCGCATTCTCTACGACGGCGGCGACAAGCTGTTTGTGCCGGTGGAGAATATCGAGGTGCTGTCGCGCTACGGCTCCGACGGCGAAAACGTCACGCTCGACAAGCTGGGCGGCGCCGGCTGGCAGAGCCGCAAGGCGCGGGTCAAGAAGCGGCTGAAAGACATGGCGGAAGCGCTGTTGCGCATCGCCGCGGCGCGTGAATTGAAGCACGCCGAAGCGGTGGAGCCGCCGGAAGGGCTGTATCAAGAATTCGCCGCCCGCTTCCCCTGGCCGGAAACCGACGACCAGTTGAAGGCGATTGAGGAGGTGTTCGGCGATTTGGCGTCGGGCAAGCCGATGGACCGGCTGGTGTGCGGCGACGTCGGCTTCGGCAAGACAGAAGTGGCGTTGCGCGCCGCCTTCGTCGTCGCCATGACCGGGCGACAGGTGGCGGTGATCGTCCCCACCACCCTGCTGGCGCGCCAGCACTACCGCGGCTTCACCGCGCGCTTCGCCGGCCTGCCGCTGCGCATCGGCATGCTGTCGCGGCTGGTGTCCGCCAAGGACTCGGCGGCGGCAAAGCGCGAGTTGGAGGAAGGTCAGCTCGACATCGTCATCGGCACCCACGCGCTGCTGTCGAAGACGCTGCGCTTCAAGCGGCTGGGCATGGTGATCGTCGACGAAGAACAGCATTTCGGCGTCAAGCAGAAGGAGCGGCTGAAGGAGTTCCGCGCCGACGTCCACGTCTTGACCCTGACCGCGACGCCGATCCCGCGCACGCTGCAACTGGCGCTGTCCGGGGTGCGGGAATTGTCGCTGATCGCCACGCCGCCGGTGGACCGGCTGGCGGTGCGCACCTTCGTGCTGCCTTACGACCCGATGGTGATCCGCGAGGCGATTTTGCGTGAACATTACCGCGGCGGCCAATGCTTCTACGTCTGCCCGCGCATTGAAGACCTGCGCCACGTCAAGGACGCGCTGACCGACCTGGTGCCGGAGGTCAAAGTGGTGGCGGCGCACGGCCAGATGGCGGCGACCGAGCTTGAAGAAGTGATGACCGCCTTCGACGAGGGCCAGTTCCAAGTGCTGTTGGCCACCAACATCATCGAAAGCGGCCTCGACATCCCCAACGCCAACACCCTTGTCGTGCATCGCGCCGATTTGTTCGGGCTGGCGCAGTTGTACCAAATCCGCGGCCGGGTCGGGCGCGGCAAGCTGCGCGGCTACGCCTATTTGACCTATCAGCAAAACAAGATCCTGTCGCAGACCGCGCAGCAGCGGCTGCACGTCTTGCAGACGCTGGACAATCTCGGCGCCGGCTTCCAACTCGCCAGCCACGACATGGACATTCGCGGCGCCGGCAACCTGCTGGGCGAGGAGCAATCGGGCCATATCAAAGAAGTCGGCGTCGAGCTGTTCCAGCACATGCTCGAAGAAGCGGTGGCGGCGGCGCGCGCCGGTCAGGCCGGGCTGGCGGGCGACGAGGCGGCCAACATCGAATGGACGCCGCAAATCAATCTCGGCGCGCCGGTGCTGATCCCGGAGGAATACGTCGCCGACCTTTCCATCCGCCTGTCGCTCTATCGCCGCATCGGCGAGTTGGTGGACCGGGATGAAATCGAGGGCTTCGCCGCCGAATTGATCGACCGTTTCGGCCCGCTGCCCAAGGAGGTGGAGAACCTGCTGGACGTCATCGCCGTCAAGCAATGGTGCAAACAGGCGGGCATCGAGCGGCTGGACGCCGGGCCGAAGGGGGCGGTGCTGGCGTTCCGCGACAACGTCTACGCCCGCCCCGACCGGCTGATCGCCTGGATTTCCCAGCAAGGCGGTTTGACCAAGCTGCGCCCCGACCATCGCTTGGTCTATTCCCGCACCTGGGACGACGTGGCGTTGCGGGTGACGGGCGTCAAGCGGCTGGCCGCCGATCTGGCGACGATGGCGGCGGCCGACGGCGCGGTCGCCAAGGCCGACATGCGCGACCTGCTCGGCGGCA
>CALGOL010000605.1 GCA_937960755.1 uncultured Azospirillum sp. | reverse complement strand
GACTGGAGTTCAGACGTGTGCTCTTCCGATCTGATCAACCGCCCGTCGCTCACGGCGCCGACGCGGCGGGCGGTTGATCGCCAGGATTCAGCGCCGCTTCCGCCGCCTGCGTTTCCTGCATCTGCGCCGCCGCCGCCGCCAAGCGCTGATACTGCCGCACCGACAAGACGATGGCCGCGACATAGGCGACGCCCAGCGCGGTCAGCGTCCACCACGGCTGCACCACCAGGGCCGCAGCGGTCGCGCCAACCCCGACCAGTCCGGGAACCGCCAGATGCGCCGGCACCCGCAACCGCTTGAACGAGAACGTCGGCAAGGCGCTAATCATCAGCCCGGCCACCACCAGCGACCACAACGCCACCAGATAAGGGTGGCCCGGCACGACGCCGCCCAGCTCAAACCCCATGGCGATGGGCAGCAAGGCCAAACCGGCGCCCGCCGGGGCCGGCACGCCGGTGAAATAGTTAAACGCCCATGGCGGCTTGTCGGCGGCGCCCAGCCCGGCGTTAAAACGCGCCAGCCGCAACACGCAACACACCGCCAGCGCCAGCGCGGCGATCCATCCCAGCATCCCGGCCTGCCCCAGCGACCACAGATACAGCAACAGGGCGGGCGCGACGCCGAAATTGATGGCGTCGGCCAGACTGTCCAGCTCCTCGCCAAAGCGGCTTTGCGCATTCAGCAAACGCGCGACGCGGCCGTCCAACCCGTCCAGCACCGCCGCCACCAGAATCGCCACCACCGCCTGCTCCCAGCGTTCTTGCAGCGCAAAGCGAATGCTGGTCAAGCCGGCGCACAGCGCCAGCACGGTCATGGCGTTGGGGATCAGCCGTTGCAACGGCAAGCCGCGCAGTCGCGGCAACGGACGGCGCGGACGGCGGGCGCGCATTTCGCCGCGCCGGAAGATCCGCGGCCGTAGGCTCTTGCGGCGTTCCGGCGCCTGCTCGTCGTCGGGCTCGCTCACCGATAATCCCCGTCGCGCGCCGCTTCCCGGCTGTTGAGGTCGGCCAGCACGGTTTCGCCGCCGATCATCGTCTGGCCGACGCACACCAGGGGCGCAACGCCTTCCGGCAGATAGATGTCGGTGCGGCTGCCGAAACGGATCAGGCCGAAACGTTCGCCCGCCTTCACCCGCTGATCGGGCTTGAGATGGCAGATGATGCGCCGCGCCACCAAACCGGCGATCTGCACGTAGGCCATTTCCCGGCCGTCCGGCAGGCGGTGGCGAATCGCCATGCGCTCATTCTCGACGCTGGCCTTTTCCGCCGCGGCGTTGAGGAAAGAGCCCGGCTGATACTCGGCGCGAACGGTCACGCCGTCCGCCGGAACCCGGTTGACGTGGACATTAAAGACGTTGAGGAAGACGCTGATTCGCGTCACCGGCTTGTCGCCCATCTGCAACTCGGCGGGCGGCGGCGCCGGTTCGATCAGGATGACGCGGCCGTCCGCCGGGCTGACGATCAGGCCGTCGCGCGTGGGCGTCACCCGTTCGGGATCACGGAAAAAGTACACGCACCATGCGGTGGCCACCAGTCCCAGCCAACCCAAAGGGGCGGCGACCAGCAATCCCAGCAGCGCCGCGACGATGGCGAATACGGCGATGAAGGGCCAGCCGGCCCGGTGGATGGGTGTCATAACGGTGTCAAGGGCGCCGGAGCTCAAGATCATGTCCTCAAGAAACGATAAAGCGAGGCAGTTTACGGGCAAAAGCCGCGCGACGGAATCTCGTTTTGTCGCTTAGAATGCGTATCGAAGCCCCTTGACCCCAGGGCGGCGCGCAGCGCAACAATGGCGCGAAAACGCATCCCTTCCCGCCCCCTTTCATTCGGAAGGCTGTTAACTGATGACCACGCCCCTCGCCGCCCGCCTCGACGCGCTGCAATCCCTGGCCGAGGTGGCCCAAGCCGCCCTGCCCTTGGGCATGAACAGCATCGTCATGACGGCGGACGGCGTGCTGGGCGTATCGCGCCCGCCTCGCCCCGCCCGGCTGCATTTCATCGTCGACGAGTTGCCGTTTTCGGTCGCCGTCAGCCCGGAAGGCGAAGCCGGCGCGATTTGCCAGATTTACGCCGACGTCGGCCACATTCCGTTTTCGGCCCAAGCGCCTGAACGCCGCCGCCGCATCCTCGACATTCTGCGCGGCGTCCAGGCCCGCCCGTTGCCTACCGCCCGCTTCGTCGTGCAGCAGGGCCAGAAGATCCTACTGTTCAGCGAAACCCGCCTGACCGGCCACGTCACGCCGGAGCATCTGGCGTGGCAAACCTCGGTGATGATGCAGGAGGCCCGCCCCTTCCTGCGCATGCTGGCGGAATGCTTTTAAAGCAGCGACTCGCCGCCATCCGCCATGGTGGCGCGGCCAGGGTCGCGTTTCTGGCATTCGACCAGAATGTCGCGCACGATGGGGGCCGCCACGGCCGAGCCGCCGCCGCCGTGCTCGACAATGACCGCGCAAGCGTAGCGCGGCGCCCGCACCGGCGCGAAGCCGACGAAAAGCGCATGATCGCGTTCACGCCAGGGCAGTTGCTCGTTCTTTTTCACCCCCGTCGACCGTTCGGCCATGGTGATGCGGCGCACTTGCGAGGTGCCGGTCTTGCCGGCCATCTCCATGCCCGGCTCGGTGATGCGCGCCTTGAAGGCCGTGCCGGCGGCGTGGTTGGTCACCGCGTCCATGCCCGCCAGCACCACGTCTAAATGCTCTTTGCGCACGCCCAAAGACGGCCACGAGGTTTGCTCTTGCGGCCCTTGGCGAATCTGCTTGGTCAAATGGGGCTTCACCGCTCGGCCGCCGTTCGCCAGCCGCGCCGTCATCACCGCCAGTTGCAGCGGCGTCGCCAGCACATAGCCCTGCCCAATAGAGGCGATCAGCGTTTCGCCCTGCTGCCAGGATTTGGAGAACGTCGCCATCTTCCAATCCCGCGACGGGATTAAGCCGGGGCGCTCGTGCGGGAGGTCGATGCCCAAGGCTTCGCCTAGGCCAAAGCGTTTGGCCATTTCGGCGATGCGGTCGATGCCGAGCCGTCGCGCCAGGTCATAGAAATAGGTGTCGCAAGAGTATTGCAGCGCAGTGGTCATATCCACCGAGCCGTGACCGCCCTTCTTCCAGCAGTGGAAACGATGGTCGCCCAGATCCATGTGGCCGGGGCAAAAAACGCTCTGCCGCGGCGTCGTCACGCCGTAATGCAGCCCCGCCAGCGCCACCACCATCTTAAACGTCGAGCCGGGCGCATACTGCCCGGCCACCGCCTTGTTCGACAAAGGCGTCGCCGAATTGCGCAGCAATTCGTTCCACAAGCTGGCCGGGATGCCCATGGTGAACTGATTGGGATCGTAAGACGGATGCGACGCCATGGCGTAGATGCCGCCGGTATGCACGTCGATCACCACCGCGGCGGCGCTGACCTCCTGCGACAGCCGGGCTTGGGCGAACTGCTGCAAGCCGATGTCGAGGGTAAGCTGCACCTCGCGGCCCGGCTGGCCTTCGTTGCGCGACAATTCGCGGATGGCGCGGCCGACGGCGTTCACTTCCAACTGCATGGCGCCGGCGACGCCGCGCAAAGAATCTTCGTGGTGCTTTTCAACGCCGCTCTTGCCGATGCGAAAGCCCGGCAGCGACAGCACCGGATCGCCGGTCAACTCGGCTTCCGACACCGCGCCGACATAGCCCAGGATATGCGCCGTGTCGGCGGCGAACGGGTAATTGCGGATTTCACCCACTTCGATGCTGACCCCCGGCAGGTCAGGGGTGTTCAACTCCAGTTGCGCCACCTGCTCCCAGGTCAGGTTTTCCTTGACGGTGACCGGGACGAAGCGACGCTTGCGCTGCACTTCGCGCATGATGCGGCGACGTTCGCTTTCGTGCAGCGGCACGATTTCCGCCACCCGGTCGAGGATGTCGTTCAGCGCGCGGGCGCGCTCCGCCACCACCACGACGCGATAGTTCTGCTGATTGACCGCCAGCGGCACGCCGAAACGGTCGGTGATCGGCCCGCGCGACGGGGCCAGCAGCCGCAAGCTGATGCGGTTGCCGTCCGACAGCATGCGGAACTTATCCGCCTGCACCACTTGCAGATAATAAAGGCGCCCCACCAGCGCCGACATCAAGCCCAGCTTGATGCCGCCCAGCACCATCAGGCGCCGCGTCAGCGTGCGGTATCGGTCGGTGTCGCGATCCATCGGTAAAGCTTATAGCCGGGCGTCAGCCGGACAGAAAGGTCCGATGCACCTGCATAAACGCCCAGGCGACCGGCGGAAAAAGCGCTAGCGTCAACAGCGCCTGGAACGCGGGGGCCTGCGCCGGCAGCAGCGCCACATTGGCGATGGCGTAAATCAGCCATTGCGCCGCGATGGCGCTGGCCAAGGTCAAGGCGAAGCCGAACCACATAAAGACGAAGGTCCCGGCGAGAAACAGGCGGCGCTGGGTCACCAGCACCCAATGCAACGCCACTAAAATCAGCGAGTTAATGCCGACCGGCCCGCCGGTCAGCAGATCCTGCAAAACGCCGATGACGAACAGCGCGCTAGGGCGCAGCAAATCCGGACGGTGAATCGTCCAGTAGTAAACCGATATCAGCACCAAGGCGGGGGCCAAAGGCGGCGCGCCGGGCACCGGGGCCGGCGTCGCCACGGTCAACAGCAAAGCGATGGTGATCGCCGCCGGGGTGAGGTTACGGCCGAAACGGTCGACCCGCTGCCAAACGCCGACGCTCATTGCTGGCTCGCCGACGCCACGGCGTCGCCGCCCGCCGGCTCAATCTGGAAGTCCACCAGCCGCAGATAATCAAGCCGGGTCAAATCGGCGTAGGGCTGCACCTTGACCCCGCGCTCGCCGATGGCCGCCACCACCCCGACCGGCACGCCGGGCGGCAGCGCGCCGCCATGACCGGAAGTCACCACCCGCTCGCCCACCGAAACCGGCGCTTCCGACGGCAGGTAAAGCAGGCGCGGCTGTTCGGAATTGTCCCCCGCCAACACGGCGCGCTGGCGTGAGCTTTCCAGCATCACCGGAATGCGGGTGTTGATGTCGGTGATGAGCAGCACCCGCGACGTCCAGTCGCCGGCTTCGATCACCCGCCCCACCAGACCAGCCCCGGTCAGCGCCGCCTGGCCCTTGTGGACGCCGTGACGGCCGCCGGCGGTGGTCAGCACGGTGCGGACGAACGAACCGCCAGGCGCCGCGATAACGCGCGCCGCCACGTTGGTGGATTTCGGATCGGGCTCATAACGCAAAAGCCCGCGCAGATTGCTGTTTTCCGCCTCCAGCTTGGAAGCGACTTGGCGCCATTGCAGCAGTTTGGCGTTTTCAGCCTTCAGCCGCTGATTTTCTTCGTAAACATTGGTGAGATCGACCACCGCTTCGATGGCGTTGGCCGCCGCCGCCGCCGGCCGCGACAGCGCCTCGAGGATCGGGGCGAGCGCGTCCATGGCGTGGGTGCGCAAGCCTTCAACCCGCACCGGATCGACGCGCCCCAACACCATCAAACCAAGAGACGCGGCGATAAAAGCGGCGACGGAAAAGCGCTGGGCGAAAGCCCGAATAGGGGCCGCAAGCCGCACAACGGGACCGGATGAGCGTGGCGTCACGTTTTCTATCCGTCACTCAGCAAGACGTTTGGATTAGATTTTCCGCCGCGAGCCGCGGCGGGTTTCGCCTTGTCGCCCGGTATTCCCAAGCGATAATGAGGATTACACAATTAATATGCGCTGACCAAGACGTTTTTCAGCGTCTTCATCTCCTCCAACGCGCGGCCGGTGCCCAGCGCGACGCATGACAAGGGATCGTCGGCGATCGACACCGGCAAGCCGGTGGCGTGACGCAGCACGAAGTCGAGATTGCCGAGCAGCGCGCCGCCGCCGGTGAGCACGATGCCCTTATCGACGATGTCGGCGGCCAGTTCCGGCGCGGTGTGCTCAAGGGCCACTTTCACCGCTTCGACGATGGCGGAAACCGGTTCGGCCAGCGACTCGGCGATTTGCCGTTCGGAGATAATCAGTTCCTTCGGCACGCCGTTCATCAGATCGCGGCCCTTGATCTCCAGAATGCGGCCTTCGCCGTCTTCCGGCGGGCACGCCGAGCCGATTTCCTTTTTGATGCGCTCGGCCGAGCCTTCACCGACCAGCAGGTTATGGGTGCGGCGGATGTAGCCGATGATGGCTTCGTCCATCTTATCGCCGCCAACCCGCACGGAACGGGAATAAACGATGCCGCCCAAGGACAGAACCGCCACTTCCGTGGTGCCGCCGCCGATGTCCACCACCATCGAGCCGGTGGGTTCGGTCACCGGCAGGCCGGCGCCGATGGCCGCCGCCATGGGTTCTTCGATCAAGAACACCCGGCGGGCGCCGGCGGCTTCCGCCGATTCCTGAATGGCGCGACGCTCCACCGCGGTGGAGCCGGACGGCACGCAAATGATGACCTGCGGGCTGGCGAAGCTGCGGCGATTATGCACTTTGCGGATAAAGTGCTTAATCATCTCTTCCGCGACTTCGAAATCGGCGATGACGCCGTCGCGCAAGGGGCGGATCGCCTGAATGTTGCCCGGCGTACGGCCAAGCATCATTTTGGCTTCGTCGCCGACCGCCAGCACTTGTTTCTTGCCCCGCACGTTGGCGATCGCCACGACCGACGGTTCGTTGAGCACGATGCCGCGCCCCTTGACGTAGACAAGGGTGTTGGCCGTCCCCAGATCGATGGCCATGTCGGCAGACAGCACGCCAAGCAGTTTGGAAAGCATGGAGCGGAGACTTCTTCAGCGAATTGGTTGGCGGGGCCGAACCATAGTCCGACCGTTGCGAACAACGGGCCGTCGCCGGCCCTGGGACTGTTTCCTAGACGATGCGAGGGGCGCACTCAAGGGAAAGAGTCCGTCCCCCGGTTTAAGACGAGATTAATGGCCGGCGGCGGCGCCTTTGTCGGCGCCGTGCCCGCCTTCCGCCAGCCGGTCCATCCACGCCAACAGCAGCCCCGAGGTGACGAAGACCACATGAATGATGACCAGCCACATCAGATTCTCTTTGTTCACCGAATCGACGTTCATGAACGATTTCAGCAAATGTATCCCCGAGATGGCGATGATCGACGCCAGCAGCTTAATCTTCAGGCCGCTGAAATCGACATGCCCCATCCATTCGGGCCGATCCTTGTGGTCTTGGTTGTCGAATCGCGACACAAAATTCTCATAGCCGGAAAAAATGACGATGATGAGCAGATTGCCGGCCAGCGACAGGTCGATCAACGTCAGCACCGCCAGCAGCACATCCTTCTCGTCCATGCTGAGGAAATGCGGCAACATATGGCCCAACTCGGCGATAAATCGCACCATCAGCGCCACCAACGCGAACACCAGACCGACATAAAACGGCGCCAGCAGCCAGCGGCTGGCGAATATGAACTTTTCAAGCGGCTTTTCGATCATGACGGTAGGACCATTAACGGATGCGATGGTTGAAGCGCGTATTATGCTGCAATGCAATACAGCCGCTTGTCGATGAAATCAACTGAGCGCTTAAAAAAACGCGGATCAGGCTTCCAACGCTGGGCGCCATCCGTTCGCACGGTTGACAATCCCAGAACCTGAACAAATCTGCTTGAACGTCACCGGCGCCGGGGCGTCCGGCGCAAGCATCGGGTGCGGGCAATGGAGGCATGGACATGCGTCTCAAAATCATTGTCTTCCTAAGCGTCCTCTTCGGCTTTTCGCAGACCGTTTTCGCGACGGACGTCGTAAAGTCATCCGTTCCCGGAGCGTCGATTGTTGGGCGCGGAATACTGACTTATCTCGTTTGGGATGTGTATGAGGCGACGCTTTACGCCCCAAATGGTCGTTGGGAATCGCAAAAGCCTTTTGCGCTTTCCATCGAATACTATCGCGCCCTTCAGGGCGCCGATATCGCCAAGCGGTCGGTACAGGAAATGCGCCGGCAGGGATTTACGGACGAGGCGAAGCTGGCGGATTGGTATACGCGGATGAAAGCGATTTTTCCCAATGTCGCCGCGGGAACGGTTTTAACCGCGGTCTTCACCCCGGTGGGAGAAACGGCGTTTTATAACGGAAACACCCCAGTCGGCGTCATCCAAGGGGGTGATTTCGCCAGGCTTTTTTTTGGCATCTGGCTTGATGAAAAAACGTCGGAGCCAGAATTGCGCCGCGCATTGTTGG
This sequence comes from uncultured Azospirillum sp., assembly GCA_937960755.1. Classification (GTDB taxonomy): domain Bacteria; phylum Pseudomonadota; class Alphaproteobacteria; order Azospirillales; family Azospirillaceae; genus Azospirillum. The sequence goes on along the minus strand of CALGOL010000605.1, from coordinate 7,453 downwards.
GGTTGTCATGAATGACCCGAAAATTGACCGTAAATCTTTGCTTCAATATGGCTTTATCGCGTTACCCATAGCCTTTGCGGGTTTTCCCCTATATGTGCTGGCCCCAGATTTTTACGCCACCCGTCACGGCATATCCCTGACATTACTAGGAACATTGCTGCTTGTTATCAGGCTGTTCGATGCGGTTTTGGACCCGTTCATCGGAATACTCGCCGATAGACGCCAAAGCCGCTCCCTGCCCTTGTTGCTCATCGCCGGATTGGTTTTGTGCTTGTCGATTTTCGGGCTTTTCAACCTTTCCCTGGTGTCTCCAGCGGTTTGGTTCGCGTTTTGTATGTTGTTCGCCGTCTTCGCTTACAGTGTTTTGACGGTTATCTTAGGCATGCAAGCGACATTGTGGACAACGGATCAACACGACCTGACACGAATTTCAGCATCTCGCGAGAGTTTCGCCCTTATCGGTCTGGTCATAGCCGTATCGACGCCACAAATCCTATCCGGATTTTTAAATCAAGAAGTCATTTACATATATTATACCGCAATAATTGTTGTTTTAATGGCTGTTGGGCTTGTATTCTTTTTTCGGGCGATGACGAAAATTGAGGCGTCCGCCGTCAAAAAAAATGGCGCGAGCCTATCATTATCCTCCGCTTGGCGGGCGTTGCCGATTGAAAGCTTACGGCTATTCGCTGTTTATGGGCTGGGCATGCTGGCTTCAAGCATTCCGGCGGTGCTGGTGATCTTTTATGTCCGCGACCTCTTGGGGGCGGAGCACCTCACAGGATTTTTTTTGCTGCTTTACTTTCTATCGGGCGCCGCCGCCATGCCATTATGGAAAAGCATCAGCACGCGCATCGGCAAACACCAGACTTGGGCGCTTTCCAATATTCTCGCCGTTTCGGGGTTTATTGGCGCCTATTTTCTTGGTTCCGGCGACGTCTGGGCTTACGCTGTTGTTTGCCTCGTTTCCGGCCTTGCTCTGGGGGCCGATTTGACGCTGCCGCCTTCCATACTGGCGGATCAAATTCATGCCGGGCGCAACAGCGCCTTCGCTGGAACGCATTACGCTTTACTCGCCTTTATCGCCAAAGCTTGTTTGGCGGTCGCTTCGGCCATCGCGCTTCCGGTGCTTGACGCCGCGGGTTTCGCGCCAAACGCCGCCAATTCCGCGTCGGCCTTGGCGACGCTTTCCGCCGCTTACGCTCTTATCCCTTGCGCCCTTAAACTGGCGGCGGCGGCCTCGCTTTACATCTTTTTTATTCGCCCTCAGTCGGACGGTCGTCTTCACAGCCAATAAGCCAAAGCCCCCCGCCTTGCGGCGAGGGGCTTTGGCTTTCGTTACGCGCGAGGAGATTGCCGCCCAGCGCTGAATGTGGCGAAGATTAGTTCTTCGACTTGTCCACCAGCTTGTTCTTGCCGATCCACGGCATCATGGCGCGCAGCTTTTCGCCGACCTTTTCGATGTCGTGCTCGGCGTTGCGACGGCGAATCGCCTTAAAGCTGGGCTGGCCGGCCTTGCATTCCAGCATCCAATCGCGCACAAAGCGGCCGGTCTGGATGTCTTCCAGCACGCGCTTCATTTCAGCCTTGGTTTCGGAGGTGACGATGCGCGGGCCGGTCTTGTAGTCGCCGTATTCGGCGGTGTTGGAGATCGAGTAGCGCATGTTGGCCATGCCGCCTTCGTAGATCAGGTCCACGATCAGCTTCACTTCGTGCAGGCACTCGAAGTAGGCCATTTCCGGGGCGTAGCCGGCTTCCACCAGGGTTTCATAGCCGTTGCGGATCAGCTCGGTCAGGCCGCCGCACAGCACCACCTGCTCGCCGAACAGGTCGGTTTCGCATTCTTCCTTGAAGGTGGTTTCGATGACGCCCGAACGGCCGCCGCCGATGGCCGAAGCGTAGGACAGGGCGATGTCCAGCGCGTTGCCGGAGGCGTTCTGATGCACGGCGACCAGGCACGGCACGCCGCCGCCCTTGAGGTATTCGCCGCGCACGGTGTGGCCGGGGCCCTTCGGCGCGATCATGAACACGTCCAGATCGGCGCGCGGCTCGATCAGGTTGAAGTGGATGTTCAGGCCATGGGCGAACACCAGGGCGGCGCCCTGCTTCAGATTGGCGGCGAGGCTGTCGCGATAGATGTCGGCCTGCAATTCGTCCGGCGTCAGCATCATCACCACGTCGCCCCAGGCGGCGGCGTCGGCCGGGGACATGACCGTGAAGCCGGCTTCTTCCGCCTTCTTGGCGGTGGCCGAACCCGGACGCAGGGCGATGGTCACTTCCGCGACGCCGCTGTCCTTCAGGTTGTTGGCGTGGGCGAAGCCCTGGCTGCCGTAGCCGACGATGACGACCTTCTTGCCCTTAATCAGGTTGACGTCGGCGTCACGATCATAATAAACGCGCATGGCGGTTCCTCGGGGTTTTTACGTTCCGGCCTCAAAGGGTGAAGCCGCGAGTTAGTCCATAGTCCGGCGCTCCGTCAAGCGGAAGACGCCGGATTCGGGGGCATGGCGGAGCTGATTTCGCGCTTTTTCGCCGATTAGAAGCCGACGCCGCCGCGCGACATGGCGACGACGCCGGTGCGGCAGGTCTCCACCAGTCCCAATTGGCGCATCAAGCCGATGAAGTCGTCCACTTCCGCCGTCGATCCGGTCAGCTCGAAGATGAACGAGTTCAAGGTGGCGTCCACCACGCGGGCCTTGAAAATGTCGGCCAGCCGCAGGGATTCGATGCGCTTTTCGCCGACGCCGGCGACCTTGATGAGCGCCAATTCCCGTTCGACGGACGGGCCGTCTTCGGTCAGGTCGCGCACCTTATGCACCGGCACCAGACGGGAAAGCTGCGCCTTGATCTGGTCGATGATCTGGCGCGTGCCCGTGGTGACGATGGTGATGCGCGACAGGTGGGCGTTGTCGTCCACCTCCGCCACCGACAGATTTTCGATGTTGTAGCCGCGGCCGGAGAACAGCCCGATGACCCGAGCCAGCACGCCCGGTTCATTGTCCACCAGCACGGCGATGGTGTGTTTTTCGATGTTATCCATGATGTCGTTCGGCATGGCGTTCTTCTTGACCTATGAAAGCTTCAATATCGGCGTCGATGCTGGTGACGGATTTTCGCACCGCACTAAAAAGGTTCTTCAGCAAGGGCATATCGCCGGTATCGATGATAATGCGCCGTCCACCGTCTTTGATGGAAATAACCTCCAGAGAAGTACTGGTCTTTTCCGAATGGTATAAGCCCAATACCCGATTGTCGTTGATTCCCAACAATTTTTGCAGAGGCCCAACCGCCACCTGAGTGTGTTGATGCAAGCGAAACGTCATTGCGCCCGATTGGGCTTCGTAGATATCGAAGGCGTTGTCCCCATCATCCAACCCGGATGATCCAACGGCGCTCCAGCGCATTTCCCCAGCGTTCGTCATTTTCAACAACTTGCCGATAAGACGCACCTGCTTTTCCGCTTCAAGCATCATCGCCTCCAATTTCTCGGCTCGCCAACTGATCTTGCGCTAGAACCAAAAGACAGCCCAACTCAGTCACCACCTCATCAACCGCCTTCTGCCATTCAATATCGTCAGTATGAACCTCAAGAAGCCGCATTTCCAGCAGCCTTAACCGTTGAATATGCCCCTGTGCGTCTTTAGCGAATCCGCTTTGGTATCGATAGACAAGAACGCTGCATTGCCGGATCTCGCCAATGACCTGACTCTGGGGTGGTTCTCCCTCACTCGCCTGCAATACACGCACATGCTCCAGCGTCCGCTGGATGCCGGCGATCAATTCTCGCAACCGGCCAAAGAAAACCAATCGCCGCTTCAACGCCCCAATCTTCTTGGCTGCGATAAAGGCGAAGGCGGCGGCGACCAAAGACGCAACGTCCGCCACACGCCCAAGCCACTGCCAAAAAGCATCGAGCGATAAGCCATCCAGCATCCCAATCGCCCCGTTACACCAGCACCATCCCGTCTTCCGGCGTGGCTTCGCCCAGGTCTTCCGACGGCCCCAGCAGGATTTCGTTGTGCGCCTTGCCGCCGGGGATCATCGGGAAGCAGTTTTCCTTTTGATCGACGGCGACGTCCACCAGCACCGGGCGGTCGTTGATCGCCAGCATCTGCGCAATCACGTCGTCCATTTCGCTGGGCTTGGTGGCGCGCAGGCCGGCGCAGCCCCAGCTTTCCGCCAGCTTGACGAAGTCCGGCAGGGCTTCGGAATAGCTGGAGGAATAGCGCGAGCCGTGCAACAGCTCCTGCCACTGGCGCACCATGCCCATGTACTGGTTGTTCAAGATGAAAATCTTGATCGGCGCGCGGTGCTGAACCGCGGTGCCAAGTTCCTGCATGTTCATCAGGAAGGAGGCTTCGCCCGACACGTCCACCACGACGGCTTCGGGATGCGCCAGTTGCGCGCCGATGGCCGCCGGCAGGCCGTAGCCCATGGTGCCCAAGCCGCCCGAGGTCAGCCAGCGGTTCGGCTGGTCGAAGGGCAGGAACTGCGCCGCCCACATCTGATGCTGGCCGACTTCGGTGGAGATGTAAAAATCCTTGCCCTTCAAGGCTTCGCGCAAACGCTCCAGCGCGAATTGCGGCTTGATGGTGGTGTCGGACGGGCGATAGCTCAGGCAATCGCGGTCGCGCCACTTGTTGATCTGCGCCCACCATTCCTTCAGCGCGTTCTGGTCGGCGCGCTTGGCCTTGGCCTTCCACACCCGCATCATGTCTTCCAGCGCGTAAGCGCAATCGCCGACAATCGGGATGTCCACCAGGATGTTCTTGTTGATCGACGACGGGTCGATATCGACGTGTATCTTCTTCGAGCCCGGCGAGAAGGCGTCCACCCGGCCGGTGACGCGGTCGTCAAAACGGGCGCCGATGTTAATCATCACATCGCAGCCGTACATGGCGAGGTTCGCCTCGTACGTGCCGTGCATGCCCAGCATGCCCAACCATTGCTGTTCCGACGCCGGGAAGGCGCCCAGGCCCATCAGCGTCGACGTGATCGGGAAGCCGGTCAGCTTGACGAACTGGGTCAACAGCTTGGAGGCGAACGGGCCGGCGTTGATGACGCCGCCGCCGGTGTAGAAGATCGGCCGTTTGGCGTTCGCCATCAACTCCACCGCCTCTTCAATCTTGGCGATGTCGGGCTTCACCTGCGGGCGATAGGTCTTGTGCTTCACTTCCACCGGCGGGGTGTAGGGGCCGGGAGCGAACTGCACGTCCTTGGGCAGGTCCACCACCACCGGGCCGGGACGGCCGGTGCGGGCGACGTAAAACGCTTCGTGCAGCGTGCGAGCCAGATCCTTCACGTCCTTCACCAAGTAGTTATGCTTGGTGCAGGGACGGGTGATGCCGGTGGTGTCGGCTTCTTGGAAAGCGTCGTTGCCGATCAAATGGGTCGGCACCTGGCCCGACAAACACACGATCGGAATGGAGTCGCACAAGGCGTCCAGCAAGCCGGTCACCGCGTTGGTGGCGCCGGGGCCGGAGGTCACCAGCACGCATCCCACCTTGCCGGTGGAGCGGGCGTAGCCTTCCGCCGCATGCACCGCCGCCTGTTCGTGGCGAACCAGAATGTGGCGAATGTCGTTTTGCTGGAACAGCGCGTCGTAAATCGGCAGGACGGCGCCGCCCGGATAGCCGAAAATGATGTCAACGCCCTGATCGCGCAGCGCCTTGATGATGATGTCCGCGCCGGTCAGCTTTTGCTCAGCCATGGTGACAACCTTCCATCCACCGAAAATCCATGCCCCCCGGCCGTCCATGCCGGGCGGGGAGCCGTTCATCTAACGCAAGCAAAAATCTCGGTCAACCGAAAATGCAAATCTTCGCAAAGAAAATCGGCGCGTCGGTTTCCAGAAATTGCTTACGATTGGATCGTTTGCTTCAAAAGCTTCGCCAAACGCGCCACGCCTTCACGAATCCGTTCCGGCGCGGTGGCCGAAAAGCTCATGCGGATGGTGTTGCGGCCCGAGCGGTCGGCGAAGAACGCCGCCCCTGGAACAAAGGCGACGTTGGCCTGTTCGATGGCCTGACGCAGCAGCGTCGCCCCGTCCAAGCCTTCCGGTAGTTCCAGCCAAACGAACATGCCGCCTTGCGGCTTGGTCCAGCGGACATCGTCGCGTCCAGCGAATTCCGTCTCCAGCGCCTGGAGCATGGCGTCGCGCCGCTCCTTATAATTACGGCGCAGGAATTGGATGTGGCTGTCGAAAACCTGCGACACCACGTCATGCAGCACGATTTGGTTGATGGTGGAGGTGTGCAGGTCGGCCGCCTGCTTCATCAGCACCACCCGTTCGATCACCGCCTTGGGGGCGGAAATCCACCCCACCCGCAGCGCCGGCACCACGGTCTTGGAGAATGAGCCGCAATAGATCACTTGCGTCGGCGTTCCGCCGTTGCGCGCGGCGTCGATGCCGGCCAACGCCGGCAGATGCTCGCCGTCGTAGCGCAACTCTGCGTAGGCCGCGTCCTCCACCACCGGCACGCCGGCCGCGGTGCAAAGGTCAAGGATCTGGTGGCGGCGCTCCAGCGACACCGTGACGCCGTTGGGGTTCTGGAAGTCGGGAACGAGGTAGAACAGCTTGGGCTTTTTCTCTAAAGCCGCCGCCAAATCCTCGATCACCGGGCCGTCGTCGTCCATCGCCACCGACACGTAGGTCGGCTCATAGGGCGAAAACGCCTGCAACGCGCCAAGGTAAGTCGGCGCCGTCACCGCCACCAAATCGCCGGGGCCGATCATCAGCTTGCCGATGAATTCCAGCGCCTGTTGCGAGCCGCTGGTCACCACCACCTCGTCAATGCCGATGTTCAGCCCCTTGCGGCCCATATAGCCGCAAATCCACTCGCGCAACGGCGTATGGCCTTCGGAAATGGTGTATTGCAGCGCCGATCCGGCGCCGTCGTTGGATTCGAAGACCTTTTGATAGGCGCGGCTGACCGCGGCGGCGGGAAAAAACCCCGGATCAGGGATGCCGCCGGCGAAGGAAATAATCTCCGGCCGCTGCAACAGCTTCAGCAGTTCGCGAATTTCCGATGCGCTCATGCCCGCCACCCGGCCGGCGAAAGCCTGTCCCCAATCCACGGTCACTTTCAAACTCCCAGCAGGTCAAATTCGCAATATCGTGTCTAGCTGACGCATTATTGCCTCACGATATTCCGACACATATAGAGTGGAAATCGTATGACAGGCATGCGTCGGCGACGCAAGGGCGGGTTCGATCATTTGATGTCGAAACCATGTCGTTTGCCGTTTGGCGTAATTTCGTGTCGCTTGGCGAGCCTTGGCGGCGGCCTCCTCGCGCGACATCGCGCCGGCCAGCAGGGCGATGAGTTCGGGAACCCCCAGCGCCTTCATCGCCGGCAAATCGGGGCTAAGGTTGAGCGCCGCCAACCGCGCCACCTCCTCCAGCGCGCCCCGCTCCATCATCCAGTCAAACCGCCGGTCGCAGGAGCGATAG
>CALGOL010000604.1 GCA_937960755.1 uncultured Azospirillum sp. | reverse complement strand
GTTCACCCTGACCTGCTGGCGGCGGCGGAACGCGACGACCCCGCCGCCCACGCCATGGTCAATCTGTGGGGCCACGGCGCCCGCGCCGGCGTCGGCGGCTGCAAGGCGCCGGGGCTATGGATGACCGGGCAAGGCGCCCGCGTGCTCGCCAATGCGCCAAAGGGCGCCTTGTTCGCCGATATGAGCGCTTGCAACGCCTACGCCGACGGCATGACCTCGGCCGCCAAGATATCGGCGCCGACGGCGGTGGTGTTGGGCGGGCGGGACATGATGACCCCGGCGGCGCAAGGCCGGGCGCTGGCCACAGCGATTCAAGGCGCCGTCGTGGCGGAGGCCCCGGCCGCCGGCCATATGCTGCCGATTGAGGAGCCCGACCACACGCTGGATGCGCTCATCGAATTAACAAAACATATTGCGTAAACTGTTGAATAAAAATCTATTGACGCTATAGGTAAAAAGAAAATAGTTTGGCGCCGCGCCGGGGAGAAACTCGGCGCGGCCATAACATTAGATATTCCTTGGAGTTGACGATGAACCGCAACCGTTGGGCCGGCGTTGCGCTGGCCGCTTTGACCGTCTTCGGCGCTTGCGCTGTCAACGCCGCCGAACTGAAAGTCGGCGTTTCCGCCGGCCCCTATGGCGACGTGCTGAAGTTCGCCGGCGACATCGCCGCCAAGGAAGGCATTCAGGTCAAGGTGATTGAATTCACCGATTACACCCTGCCCAACGCCGCACTGGCGCAAAAGGACATCGACCTCAACAACTTCCAGCACAAGCCCTATCTGGCCAATCAGGTGGCGCAGCGCGGCTGGGATCTGGTCCCGTTGCAGCCGTCGATCATCGTGCCGCTGGCGGTCTATTCCAAGAAGGTCAAGGCGCTGGCCGACATCCCGGCGGGCGGAACCGTGTCGATCCCCAACGATCCGTCCAACGGCGCCCGCGCCCTGCAACTGCTGGAAAAGGGCGGGCTGATTAAGCTGCGCGACGGCGCCGGGGTCAAGGCCACCGTGCTGGACGTGGTGGACAACCCCAAGAAGATCAAGTTCAAGGAAATCGATGCGGCGCAACTGCCGCGTTCGCTGGATGATGTGGACGTCGCGGTCTGCACGCTGAACTACGCGGTTTCCGCCGGCCTCAACCCCAAGACGTCGGTGTTGTCGGAAGGCGCCGACACCGAATGGGGCCTGTGGTTCGTGTCGCGTTCCGACAACAAGGACGACCCGGCGGTTAAGCGCTATATTGAAATCTACCGCTCGGCGCCGGTGAAGGAATTCATCGAGACCAAGTTCCAGGGAACCATCATCCCGGCTTGGTGAGCGCCCGACAAATTTTTCTGACATAGGAGGTCAGACGAACGGGGGCGATCGTGCGATGACCGGGGCGCTTGGTTCACAGGCGCTTCGGTCTGAATCGCACGAGAACCATCATATTTTGTGCTCCCGTTCGTCGTTTCGCCGATGATCGAGCTTAAAGACATCGTCAAGGTCTTCGACACCCCGACCGGTCCGGTGGAAGTGTTGAAGAAGGTCTCGCTCTCCATCCGCCAGGGGGAGATTTTCGGCGTCATCGGCCGCTCGGGGGCCGGCAAAAGCACGCTGGTGCGCTGCGTCAACGCGCTGGAGCGTCCGACCTCCGGCGCGGTGTTCGTCGGCGGGGTTGAGATTTCCCGGCTTGACGGCGCGGCGTTGCGCGCGGCGCGGCGCGACATCGGCATGATCTTCCAGCATTTTAATCTGCTGTCGTCCCGCACCGTGTTCGATAACGTCGCCTTGCCGCTGGAGATCGCCGGCAAGAGCAAAGCCGAAATTCAACAAACCGTCGCGCCGCTGTTGGATCTGGTGGGCCTCGCCGACCGCGCCGACCGCTATCCGGCGCAGTTGTCGGGCGGACAAAAGCAGCGGGTGGGCATCGCCCGCGCCCTCGCGCTCAAGCCCAAGGTATTGCTGTGCGACGAAGCGACCAGCGCGCTTGATCCCGAAACCACCAAGTCCATCCTGGCGCTGCTAAAGGACATCAACCTCAAGCTCGGGCTGACCGTCGTCCTCATCACCCACGAAATGAACGTCATCAAGGAATTGTGCGACCGCGTCGCGGTGATGGACCACGGCGCGGCGGTGGAGGTCGGCGAAGTGTTCGAGGTGTTTTCCGACCCGCAGTCGGAAGCCGCCCAAACGCTGGTGCGCGACGTGCTCAATCACGACCTGCCGCAAGAAGCGGCGCGGCGTTTACGCCCCGGCAATCCGCCGGGGACCAATCCGGTTATCCGCATCACCTTCACCGGGCCGTCGGCCACCACGCCGGTGGTGGCGGAACTGGCGCGCGACGTCGGCGTCGACGTCAACATCCTGCACGGCCACATCGACTACATCCAAGGCCGCCCCTACGGCGTGCTGACCGCCGAACTGTCCGGCGGGGACGCCGCGGTGCAGGCGGCTTTCGCGCATATTCTCGGCAAATCCTTGAAGCTGGAGGTTCTGGGCCATGTCGCCGGCAATGATTGATCTGCTGTGGCAGGGGCTGCTTGAAACCTTGCAGATGGTCGGGATTTCCGGTCTGCTGGCGACCTTATTGGGCGTGCCGTTGGGCGTGCTGCTGGTGGTGACCGGGCCGGGGCACATCCTGCCCCACCGCACGGTGAACGCGGTGGTCGGGGTGATCTCCAATATCGTGCGCTCCACCCCGTTCATTATTTTGCTGGTGGCGATCATCCCGGTGACGCGGCTGATCGTCGGCACCTCCATCGGCACGGCGGCGGCCATCGTGCCGTTGACCCTCGCCGCCATTCCCTTCGTCGGCCGGCTGACCGAGGCGGCGCTGCGCGAAGTGGACGCCGGCCTGATCGAAGCGGCGCAAGCCATGGGGGCGACGCCGTTGCAAATCGTCGTCAAGGTGCTGCTGCCGGAGGCACTGTCCAGCGTCGTCGCCGGCCTGACCATCACCATCGTCAGCCTTATCAACTATTCCGCCATGGCGGGCGCGGTCGGCGGCGGCGGGCTGGGCGACATCGGCATCCGCTACGGCTATCAACGCTTCCTGCCGGAAGTGATGATTACCGTGATCGTCATCCTGATTATTCTGGTGCAGGCGGTGCAAACCGTCGGCGACCGACTGGCCCGCCGGTTGAACAAGCGGGTTAAGGGCTGACAGCCTAAAAGCGAACCGCCCCGGACGATGCGGTGGATGTGATCGTCCACTCCGCCCGCATCGGCGATAAGCCGATAGACCTGTTTTGGGAACCCATAACATCATTCCCAAAACAGGAACAATTGTATTGATGCAGTCGTCACGCCCCTTCATGGTGGCGCATGAGATTGATCGCCGTGAGCACGCTCAAGCATTACGTCGAAGAGAATCCCGCGCATAGCGATGCGTGGAAACCTCACATGGCGTGGGCGGGAGAAGTGAAGAAAGCGGCGTGGCGCGGACCGGCGGATATCAAGGAAAAGTATCGAAGCGCCAGTTTCGTTGGAGATGGTCGGGTTGTCTTCAATATTGCCGGAAATAAGTATAGGCTCATCGTCAAAGTGAACTACCCGGCTCAAGTTGTTTATGTGCGCTTTATCGGAACCCACCGGGAATATGACAACGTTAATGCGGAGGAGGTCTGACATGGAAATTCACCCTATCCGCAATGATGCGGATTACCGGAAAGCCCTTCGTCAAATCGATGGACTGATGGACGCCGGGGCGGGTACGCAAGACGCCGATCTGTTGGAAGTTCTGTCTACGCTGGTGGAAGACTACGAAACCCGTCATTTTCCGCTGGAAGCACCGTCGCCGGTAGACGCCATTCGTTTCCGCATGGAACAGGAAGGCTTGGCTCCGCGCGACCTGATCCCCTATATCGGCAGCCGCGCCAAAGTGTCGGAAGTACTGTCCGGCAAGCAGCCGCTAACGTTATCGATGATCCGCGCGCTGCGTGACGGCCTGGGCATTCCGGCGGATATTCTTTTGGGACAAAGCGGGGCGACGTTGCCTGACATCGTCGAGTCACCGGATTGGGGGCGTTATCCGCTTGCGGCGATGGCCAAGCTCGGCTGGATTTCTGACGGCGTTCGCAGCGTCAAGGATCGGGCGGAGGAAATTATGCGCGGCATGATCGCCCGCGCCGGCGGAGGCCAGCAAGGAAACCTCGTTCCTCTCTACCGCAAGAACGATCAGACCTATCGCAACAGCAAAGCCGACAATTTCGCCCTGCACGCTTGGCGGTTGGAATTGCTGGGGCGGGCGCGCAGCCGTAGTTTGCCGCGAAGCTACCGGCCGGGAAGCATTGATTTGGCCCTGATGTCGGAATTGGCGCGTTTCAGCCGTTTTCAAAAAGGCCCAATGCAGGCCCAAGGATTCCTCGCCCATCACGGCGTGCATCTGGTGATCCTGGCGCACCTGCCGCGCACCTATCTGGACGGCGCGGCGATGTTGGCGGATGACGGAACGCCGGTCATCGGATTGACGCTGCGTTACGACCGCACCGATTCCTTCTGGTTCAGCCTGATGCATGAATTGGCGCATGTGGCGCTGCATCTGGACGAACAACGGGCGTCTTGCTTTGACGATTTCGATCTTAAAGACGGGGACGAGATCGAAAAGGAAGCCGATGAAATGGCGCAAAATGCCTTGATACCGCCAGAAGAATGGGAAACGTCGGGCGTTCTCGACAATCCAACCCCGTCGGCGGTGATGGAGTTGGCGCAACGCCTGAAAATCAATCCCGCCATCGTCGCCGGGCGGGTGCGCCGGGAAACCGGCAATTATCGCCTGCTATCGCAGTTTGTCGGCAGTGGAGAGGTCAGGCCTTTGTTTAAAAAGGAAAACCCGACCGCATGGAAATAAGCGAGGGCGGGAACTGCAATTCCCGCCCTCGCCCGGAATTCCGTTGAGGGCGGCGGCGCTATAGCTCGTCAGCGCAATGCGACGCCGTCCCTTATATTTATTCTCCCTAGCCGCCTCTGACGGCCCCAAAAGGTAACTACAGCCAAAACAGGGCAATCAATCCGGTTCCGCCGAACAAAACCAGCAGCTCCAGCCCCCAGCCCAGCCGGGCGTAATCGCCGAAGCGATAGCCGCCCGGCCCCATCACCAGCGCATTGTTATGGTGGCCGAAGGGCGTGAGAAAATCGCAGCTCGCCCCCACCGCCACCGCCATCAGCAAAGGATCGGGGGAAATGCCCAAGCCGGCGGCGACCTCCAGCGCGATCGGCGCCATCACCGCGACAGTGGCGGGATTGTTGAGCAGCGGCGTCAGCGCCATCGTCGCCGCCAACATCAGCGCCGTCATGGTCAAGGCGTCGCCGCCGCCCAGCCCCAGCGCGGTTTGCGCCAGCAAACCCGCCAAACCGGTGGATTGCAAGGCGCCGCCCAGCGGTATCATCGCCGCCAGCAGCACGATCACCGGCCAATCGACGCCGCGGTACAAGTCCCGCGCCGGCAAAGCCCCCGACACCGCCAGCGCCAGCACGCCGACGACAAAAGCCGCCGCGGGCGGCGCGACCTCGAACGCTGCAACCAGCACCGCGGCGGCGAACACCGCTAACGCCAGCCCCGGCCGGCCGGCTTGGCC
>CALGOL010000603.1 GCA_937960755.1 uncultured Azospirillum sp. | reverse complement strand
GACGGCGGCGGCGGACAAGGCGCGGGCGAGGGCGGCCGCGGCGTCGTCATGGGCAAGCAGTTCAATTTGAACCCCTTGCCGCCAGCGGCCGACGTTTTAGGCAATCCCTTGGTGGTGACGGATTTTCCGACGCACAAAATGCCGAGGGAGACGTTGAAGGACCGGCTTTTGCGGCTCTTTTCGTCGATGGGGATGATGAGCCAGTCGTCGGACGCTCAGTTGCGTTTCAAAGTGCAGGATTTGACGGCGACGGTGATGGCGTCGGTGTCGCCCGCCGTCACCCTGTCGCCGGAAGCCCGCGCCAAAATCAAGCATTCCGGTCGCGCGGCCCCGGTGATTATCGTCCGCCATCCTTATCACTTGCGGCATGTCTTCGACTTCCTGCCCAAGATCCCGGATTCGTTGGCGCTGGATCGGCGCTTTCTGGAATTGCTGCTGAACCGCACGCTAAAGAAATACGGCGAGCAAATGGCGCTGGTGAAAGGCTCGACCTTTTCATTTGAAGCGGAGGCGCGAGAATATTTGCACGCCGGTTTCCGGTTGGAGCGCCAGTTGAAGAAAATTCAGGCGCAGGACGAACGTTTCAACGCTATGCAAATAATTTATAATAGTTACTTTCACGGAAAGAATTATTATTACTTTGCGTTGCTTCGGCGTGAAAAATTTTCTGCTGACAGCAAGCTTTTTATGATGTACGCCCGCGCAGTCTATTTTTTGTCGCGGGTGGAATGGAACGGCAATCTGCTGGATAAGCCGAATCCGCGCCTGCTGCCGGATCGCGCGTCGATCTATTTCGTCTTGCAGCGCGATAAAGGCGTTTTGGAGCAGTACCGCACCGACCAAGCCTTTCAGCGGCAGGTCAAAAGCGTGGTGGAGGCGTTCCCCGAATAGGTTTGGGCGGACTGTAGTCCCTTCTCTTTTCCACAGCCCACCTTGACCGCTATGGGTTATCCCCCGACTCGATAAATGCAGTGGATATATTAGGATCGGGTGGTTTTTTTTCCCAATATGTTGTTGCCACTTTCCGTGGAGTTGGCCACGATTCCCCTGTCGCCGGAAAAAAGCGCCTATAATTTTTATAGGAAGGGTGCTATAAGTATGGACGAAACGCCTTCACGGCTGAGCAAGCCCGAAGCGGCGGCGGTGATTAAGGAAATCGCCCAGGATGCGGACCGCATCGTCCCGGTAGGGCATGGGCGTCGTCGCATGCGTGAACGGGACTTCACGATCACTCAGGTAGTGAGAGTCGTTCGTGCCGGTTATATCGACGGCGACCCATGGCTGGATGAACACGGAAATTGGCGCGTCGATATGCGCGGTCGTTCGGCGGGCGAGGAAATCACTGTCGGCTTGGCGATTGAATGGCGGACAAAGTTGTTAATCATCACGGTTTTCTGAAACGGCGAAACGGCGATGCACCACTATCTCGAATGCGGATTGCCTGACGTTTGGTTGGTCAACGGCTATCAGCCGTTGTCGACGCCCTATGGCGACGGCGTGGCGGTGGAGAACGTGGAAGCATTGCATCGCGCCATCGCCATGCATCTGGTTCAGCGCGCCGAGCCGTTGACCGGAGCCGAGTTCCGCTTTTTGCGAATCGAATTGGACCTGTCGCAAGCTCGGCTGGCGGCCTATTTCGGCAATGACGCCCAATCGGTGGCGCTGTGGGAAAAGCGCGGCAAAATCCCCGCCTGGGCCGACCGTTTCCTGCGGGCGATCTATCGCGAGCGCATGGAAGGCGCCGCGCATATTGAAGAGATCGTCGCCCGCCTCAACAGCGACGCCCCGCCGTCGCCGCCGCGCGCCGTGTTTGAGGAAACTGAGGCCGGCTGGCGCGCCGCCGCTTGAACGCCGGCTTTATCAACGTCTCATCCCCCTTATCCACAGCCCGTTCCCTTTGTCGCCGGGTTATCCCCAGACTCGGCGGATGTTGTGGACATTTAGGGGGAACCGCGTCGCAGCCCCCAAGATGTTGTTGCCACGATCCGGCCGCATGGTTAGGATGCCCTTAACACACATCATCTGGCGTTGAGTGCTGCTATGGACCGCTATCCATGGCGACGCCCAAGCTTTGCCGACAGTTAAGGGGATCGGGGTCATGCGGGTCGAACGGCGTTTCACCACGGCGGATCAGGATGCGTACGCGGGGCTTGGCTTCCGCGCGGCGGTGAGCGAAATCCGCAATCCCGACGGTTCGGTGGTGTTCCGCCAGGAAAACATCCGCGTGCCGGAGCACTGGAGCCAGGTCGCCGCCGACATTCTGGCGCAAAAGTATTTCCGCAAGGCCGGCGTCCCCGCCGCGCTCAAGGCCGTTGAAGAAAACGACGTGCCGTCGTGGCTGTGGCGCAAGGTCCCGGACGAAGCCAAGCTCGCCCTGCTGCCCAAGGAACAACGCATCGTCGGCGAAACTTCGGCCACGCAAGTGTTTGACCGGCTGGCCGGCTGCTGGACCTATTGGGGCTGGAAGGGCGGCTATTTCGACGGCGAGTCGGACGCGCGGGCCTATTTCGACGAAATGCGCTTCATGCTGGCGGCGCAGATGGCGGCGCCCAACAGCCCGCAATGGTTCAACACCGGCCTGCATTGGGCCTATGGCGTCGACGGTCCCGGCCAGGGCCACCATTACGTCGACTACCGCACCGGCGAACTGGTGCGTTCCGAGTCGGCCTATGAGCACCCGCAGCCGCACGCCTGCTTCATCCAGTCGATCTCCGACGATCTGGTGAACGAAGGCGGCATTATGGATTTGTGGGTGCGCGAGGCGCGCCTGTTCAAGTACGGCTCCGGCACCGGCGCCAACTTCTCCGCTCTGCGCGGCGAAGGCGAACGGCTGTCGGGCGGCGGCAAGTCGTCGGGCTTGATGAGCTTCTTGAAGATCGGCGACCGCGCGGCGGGCGCCATCAAGTCGGGCGGCACCACGCGCCGCGCCGCCAAGATGGTGACGGTGGACCTGGATCACCCCGACATTGAAGCCTATATCGACTGGAAGGTGATCGAAGAGCAGAAGGTGGCGGCTCTGGTCGCCGGCTCCAAGCTGTGTCAGAAGCACCTCAACGCCGTCATGGCGGCGGCGCAGAACGGCGTCGATCCGACCAAGAATCCGGCGCTGAAGAAGGCGATCAAGGCGGCGCGCCGGGCGGAAGTGTCGGAAAACTACATCCAGCGCGTCTTGCAGTTCGCCTCGCAAGGCTACGCCCACATCGATTTCCGCACCTATGACACCGATTGGGATTCGGAAGCCTATCTCACCGTGTCGGGGCAGAACTCCAACAATTCGGTGCGGGTGCCGAACGATTTCCTCAAGGCCGTGCTGGACGACGCCGATTGGAAGCTCACCGCCCGCACCACCGGCAAGGTGATGAAGACGCTGAAGGCCCGCGACCTGTGGGACAAGATCGGCTTCGCCGCGTGGTCGTGCGCTGATCCCGGCGTGCAGTTCGACAGCACCATCAACGAATGGCACACCTGCCCCGAATCGGGCCGCATCAACGCCTCGAACCCGTGTTCGGAATACATGTTCCTCGACGACACGGCGTGCAATCTGGCCTCGCTCAACCTGATGAGCTTCCGCCGGACCGACGGTTCGTTCGATGTGGCGGCGTTTGAGCACGCCTGCCGGCTGTGGACCATCACGCTGGAAATCTCGGTGCTGATGGCGCAATTCCCGTCGAAGGAAATCGCCCAGCTTTCTTACGAATACCGCACGCTCGGCCTGGGTTTCGCCAATCTCGGCGGCCTGCTGATGGCGTCGGGCCTGCCGTACGATTCCGAAGAAGGCCGCGCGGTCTGCGCCGCGGTCTCCGCGGTGATGACCGGCGTCGCCTATGCGACTTCGGCCGAAATGGCCGGCGAAATGGGGGCTTTCCCCGGCTACGCCAAGAACGCCGAGGCGATGCTGCGGGTGATCCGCAACCACCGCCGCGCCGCCTTGGGCGAAGCGGAAGGCTATGAAGGGTTGACGGTGCCGCCGGTGCCGTTCAACGCCGATCAATGCCCGGAAAGCGAGTTGGCGCTGGCCGCCGTGCGCGCCTGGGACCGCGCCCTGGCGTTGGGCGAGGTCAACGGCTACCGCAACGCGCAAGTCTCCGTCGTCGCCCCCACCGGCACCATCGGTCTGGTGATGGATTGCGACACCACCGGCATTGAACCCGACTTCGCCCTGGTGAAGTTTAAGAAGCTGGCGGGCGGCGGCTATTTCAAGATCGTCAACCGTCTGGTGCCGGAAGCGCTGGCCACCTTGGGTTATGACGACGACCAGATCGCCGCCATCGAGCGTTACGCGGTGGGTCACGGCACGTTGCAAGGCGCGCCGGGCGTCAACCACGCTTCGCTGAAGGCCAAGGGCTTTGACGACGAAGCGCTGAAGAAGCTGGAAGCCGGCCTGGGCGCCGCCTTCGACATCAAGTTCGCCTTCAACAAGTGGGCGCTGGGCGAGAGCTTCATCGTCAACCAGTTGAAGATTCCGGCCGAGCAGGTCAACGCGCCGGGCTTCGAGCTGCTGCCGGCCTTGGGCTTCGCCAAGGGCGAGATCGACGCCGCCAACACCTATGTTTGCGGCGCGATGACCTTGGAAGGCGCGCCGTTCCTACGGGAAGAACACCTGCCGGTGTTCGATTGCGCCAACCCATGCGGCCGCATCGGCAAGCGCTTCTTGTCGTGGAAGAGCCATATCGAAATGATGGCGGCGTCGCAGCCGTTCATTTCCGGCGCGATCTCCAAGACCATCAACATGCCGAACAACGCGACGATCACGGAATGCAACGACGCCTACATGCTGTCGTGGCGGCTGGGGCTGAAGGCCAATGCGCTCTATCGCGACGGTTCCAAGCTCAGCCAGCCGTTGTCGTCGTCGCTGTTCGACGGCATCGAGGATGACGACGAAGACGATCTGATCGACCGCGTCGCCGCCGCCCCGGCCGCCGAACGCACGCAGATTGTCACCGAGCGCGTCATTGAGCGGGTGGTGGAAAAGATCATCGAGCGCAAGGAGGCGTCCCGCGAGCGTCTGCCGCACCGCCGCAAGGGCTACACCCAAAAGGCGATGGTCGGCGGCCATAAGGTGTACTTGCGCACCGGCGAATATGAAGACGGCCGTCTGGGTGAAATCTTCATCGACATGCACAAGGAAGGCGCCGCTTTCCGCTCGCTGATGAACAACTTCGCCATCGCCATTTCCATCGGCCTGCAATACGGCGTGCCGCTGGAAGAGTTCGTCGAAGCCTTCACCTTCACCCGGTTCGAGCCGTCGGGTTCGGTGTCGGGCAACGACACCATTAAGATGGCGACCTCGGTCATCGACTACATCTTCCGCGAAATCGCCATCTCCTACCTGGGCCGCGAAGATCTGGCGCACGCCACGCCGGAAGATTTGCTGCCGTTCACGGTGGGCGAGGGCGACGCCCAAGGCGACCTGCCGGACAGCCTGCCGGCCAGCAACGTGCCGAACGACATCGTGCGCAAGCTGGCGTCGAAGGGTTATGTGCGCTCCAACCTGCGGGTGCTGGAAGGCGGCGCCGCCAACCGCGCCGTCGCCGCGGTGGCCTTGGCGACG
>CALGOL010000602.1 GCA_937960755.1 uncultured Azospirillum sp. | reverse complement strand
CTGGAGCTTGCGAATTGCGGCCGATCTCCACCAGCAGATCCGGCGGCGGCGGCGCGCCGATCAAAGGCGGCGCAGTCGACAGGCCGGCGATCAGCGGACAGAGCGGGCAATCGTGCGCGGAGGGCGGGGCCTTGGCCGGTTCGACCGGATTGCCGTCGACATCCAATAGGATGACCGCAACGCCGTGCTCGGTGCAGATTTCCGTCGCGTGCGCCGCTTGGGCGGCGGGCAGGCGGGCCGCCCAGCTTAGGGTTTGCGCCAGGAAAACCGCAGCCAGAAGATGCAGCAACGCGGCGCGGAAGGCGGGCTTCCACCTTGCGTTTCTTGGCGCGGCTTTTGGCGCGGCGGCTTGTCGTCCGGCGGTTTTCGTTCGCGTCGCAATCATCGCCGCGGACAATAATCAACGCGGCGGTCGCGTTAAATGACGTTGGTCAGGCTGCGACGAAACGTCTTACATTTTGCTAATCTTCGCTTAGGTTGCGGCGCAGCGCGATTCTCGTTGCGTCGCAACAAATTCACTTGCCGTTTGTCGTTGGTTGGACGTACGGTCCGACACAGTGGTTAACTTAAACACTGGATGGTTCGCATGACCGCCGACACCCTTGTCGAAGCCGGCGCCTTCGCTCTCTACCGCGCCGAAAACGGCCACCGCGTGCAGGAATTGGCGAAGCGCGACGACGGCGAAAAGGCCATCGCCGCTGATTTTGAGACCTATAAGAGCCGCTATCTGCGCAAGTTCGCCGACGTGTCGAACGAACTGGCCGCCGCCGGTCTGGTGGTCACCCGCGCCGCTTAAAAAACGGCTCAGGTGATTGAGAAGTTAAGCAAAGGCGCGGATTTTCCGCGCCTTTCGCGTTTGGGCTTGGGCGATGATGCGCCGCCGCGCCGCCGGGTCGGCCCCGCCCCAGGCCTTGATTTCGCCCAGCGACCGGCCGCAGCCGACGCACACCTCGTCGTCGTCCAGGGTGCAGGCGCGCACGCAAGGGCTGGGAACGACGTCGTCGAGAACCGGCATGATCGACCGCGCTATGAATTATTGACGTTGCGTTCTATTTGACGCCGCGGCCGCCGCGACGCAAGCGTCTTTCTTTTTGCTGCGATTGCGTTAGGTTGGCCCGCCCGTCAATCCCTTGTCGATTCGTCCAGGACGCGCCCGCCGCCATGCGCTTCGTCTATCTGCTCGCCATCCTCGCCCTGGCCGCCTTGGCTAATTACGCCGTCTGGCGCGCCCCCAACCTGCCGGTGGACATCAAGCCTCCGGCGGAAACCAAGATCGCCAGCGTGTCGTTCGCGCCGTTCCGCGACGGTCAGAGCCCGCTGACGCAAACCTACCCGATGCCGGCGGAAATCGCCGAAGACATGCGGGCGATCGCCGGGCAAGTGTCGGGGATCCGCACCTACACCTCGCTGGAAGGCATGCAGGTCGTACCGCAACTGGCGGAAAAGCACGGCTTGAAAGTGTCGATGGGGGCTTGGCTGTCGAAGAAGCCGGAATTCAACGAGGCGGAAATCGCCTCGCTGATCGACCTCGCCAACCGCTACCCCGACACCATCAGCCGCGTCATCGTCGGCAACGAGGTGCTGCTGCGCCAGGAGCTGACGCCGCAGGCGTTGGGGGGCTACATCGACCGGGTGCGCGCCGCGGTGCGCCAGCCTGTCGCCTACGCCGACGTCTGGGAGTTCTGGCTGAAGTATCCCGAGATGGCCGAGCATGTCGACATCGTCGCCATTCATCTGCTGCCCTATTGGGAGGATGAGCCGACCTCGGTCGCCGGCGCCATGGCGCGCATCGAACAGGCTTACGACGCCATCGCCCAGCGCTTCCCCGGCAAGACCATCATGGTGGCGGAAACCGGCTGGCCCACCGCCGGCCGCACCCGCTCCGCCGCGACCGCCGGCCTAGTGGAGAAGGCGACCTTCGTCGCCGATTTCATGCGTTTGGCCGAACGCCGCGGCTTCGACTACAACATCATCGAAGCCTTCGATCAGGCTTGGAAACAAAAGCTGGAAGGCACGGTCGGCGGCCATTGGGGGCTGTACGATTCGGCGCGCCAGCCGAAATTCACCCTCGGCAAGCCGGTGGAGGCCAACCCGCGCTGGCCGATGCTGTTCGCGGCCTCCACCGGCCTTGCGGCCTTCCTGCTGCTGGGGCTGGCGGTTTTACGCGGCCCCGACGCCCCCGGCCGCGCCCTGGCCCTGACCGCGCTGACCTTCGCGCTGTGCGACATGCTGGTGTTCGGCGTTGAGCGCCTGCTGATCTGGAAGGCTTATCCGTTGGATCTGGCGTTCGGCGGCGCGGTGCTGGCGCTGGAGACCGTGCTGCTGCTGGCGACTTTGGGCGCGGCGCGCCGCATCATGGCGGTGCGGGCGCTGGAGGTGGAAAGCGACCGGCCGTTGCTGGAGACGCTGGGCTTCGACACGCTGGCGCAAACCGGGCTGACCGCGGCGGCGGCGCTGGGCGTGGTCGCCGTTATTTGGTCGCTGCTGTTGATTTTCGACGGCCGCTACCGCGACTTCCCCAACCATCACTTGCTGCTGGTCGCCGTCGCCTTGCTGGCGCTGGGACGGATGCGCGCCGCCAAGCTGCCCTACGGCGCGCCCAAAGCGGCGGCTTATGCGCTGACCACGCTGTTCCGCCCGGTGCTGGCGGTGGCCGACTTCCCGCAGTCGAAGGGGCTGGAAAAGCTGATCGGCTGGCTTTTGGTCATTGGCGCCGGGCTGACGCTGTTCGCCGAGGGCTTCGCCCCGGTGGAATCGATCATCGGCGGCCAATTGCCGGTGCGCGAGGCCTTGCATGAGGTGGATTGGACCCGCCCCAACGCCCAAGCTTGGCTGTGGGCGGCGGTGCAAGCGGCGCTGGCGGTTCCCTTCCTCGCCGCCGCCCGGCTGGGCCGGCGTTAATCTGCGGCGTTAGTCCTCCGCCGGGGCCAGCACCGTCGCCACGGCTTGCGCCGCCACGCCTTCGCCGCGGCCGGTGAAGCCCAGCTTTTCCGTCGTCGTCGCCTTGACGCTGACCCGGCTCAAGCCGATCCCCAGAATCGCCGCCACCCGCGCCCGCATGGCGTCGCGGTGGGGACCGACTTTGGGGCGCTCGCAAATAATGGTGACGTCGACATTGACGATGCGCCCGCCGCGCTGGCGGACGATGTCGGCGGCGTGGGCGAGAAAATGCGCGCTGTCGGCGCCGCGCCATTGCGGATCGCCGGGGGGGAAGTGGCTGCCGATGTCGCCGTCGGCGACCGCCCCCAGCAGCGCGTCGGTCAGCGCGTGCAAGGCGACGTCGGCGTCGGAATGACCTTCCAGCCGGTTGACGTGCGGCACCTTCACGCCGCACAGCATGATGAAGTGTTCGTCAAAACCGTCATGCTCGACGAAGCGGTGAACGTCGAAGCCGGTTCCGACCCGCGGTTCAAGAACGGCCGCGGCGGGACCGCCAAGGGGGGCAAGCGCGCGCTCGACGGCGGCGAGATCGTCGGATGTGGTCACTTTGATGTTCTCCTCGCGGCCCATCACCAGCCGCACCGCCAGACCGGCGGCCTGGGCGAGCGCCGCGTCGTCGGTCAGCGCTTGGCCCTTAAAACGGCGGTGAGCGTCGAGAATAGCATGAAAATGGAAGCCTTGCGGGGTTTGCGCCCGCCACAAACCGTCGCGCGGCTGGCCGCCGACGATCAGGCCGTTCTCGCCGCGTTTGAGCGTGTCCACCACCGGCAAGGCCGGGATGGCGCCGGGGGTCTCCTTCAGCGCCGCCAGCACGCCGTCGATGATTTCCGCCGTGACGCAAGGCCGGGCGGCGTCGTGGATCAGCACCACGTCGGGCGGGTTGGGCAGGGCGGCCAGCCCTTCCAAGCCGTTCAGCACCGAGTCTTGCCGCGTCGGCCCGCCAAAGAAAGGTTCAGGCAGGTTCAGCCCCGCCGTGGCGGCGTCGTAGTCGGCGCGGTGGTCGGGCTGAATCGTCACATGGACCGACCCGACCGCCGGATGATCGAGGAAGGCTGCTATGGTGTGGCGCAGCAAGGGCGCGCCGGCGGCGACGGCGTATTGCTTGGGCTTGGGCGCGCCGAAGCGCTGGCCGGACCCGCCGGCGACGATGAGGACCGCGCAATGGGACATGCCGGCTATGCTCCCTCTGGCTCGTTCGTGCGAATGGTTTGCGGTATAGCCCGATGGCGCGGCGGGCGCCATCTGGTATAGTGCGCCGCGTCAAAGAGTTGGCGGGTTAAATCTTGGGACGGCAACAGCGGGAGGCGGCATGGCCGAGGTGGTGTTCAGCTTCGCGGCGCTGATGTGCCTGGCGCCGATGCTGGCGCTGCCATACCGCGGCCTGACGGCGGATCAGCAAGACGCCGGCGCTTTTGATCGGCCGCGGCGCTTCTGGGCGGCGCTGGGGCTGGCGGTC
>CALGOL010000601.1 GCA_937960755.1 uncultured Azospirillum sp. | reverse complement strand
GACGGGCTCGGGCGATGCCCACGGCGAGGATGCGCCCGATTTCGTCCAGCCTTTCGCCGGCTGACATTTTTTCCGGGGATAAAGCGTTGGGCACAAGAATTCTCCATCTCAAGGCCAATGGATGAGGGCCGGCGGACCCCATCGAAATTTTTGGCGGCTCAAGAGATAAACGCGCTCTTCGATGCGGAAGTGTGACATGCAGGCTTGAAAATTTTTGCGTGGCGATCAAAACCCGTCCATTAACGGGAATACACAATAACAAATAATCGCTATATATCGAAAAATTATAAGAAAATATCGCCAAATCTCATCAAGAAATATGCGACAACTCCCCGCATAACTTCATTACAATTGGCAATTGACGTCACGCCAAAGACAGATTAAATCATCTTTTATAATATGGTCTCTGTTGATTGTTTCATAATTTTCATTACTTCGAGGTGAATGTTATAGGGATATTATATGGGGCGGAATTTTCGCCGAAATCCTGGAGGCGTCGGTGCTGGAAACCTGCTCAAAAAATGTCGGCGTGCTGGCTTTCCTTCGCAGCGTCGGCGACGCCGGCCTGCTTCATCGTCTGCTGGCGTCCCATATGACTTCCCTTTCGGGGTGCGGTGGAGATTGGAGAAGGCGGCGGCGACCTCGTCAATCAACTTGGCGAACTTTACGAACGCGGCGGCGCGCCGCCGGATGATTTGTCGCAAACGGTGCTGATGCTGGATGCGCTGGCGGACGAGTCCGGAAACGAACGGATCATCTCGGAAGCTGCGCGGCAGGGATGCAGCCTCGGCGCCATCCCGGACGATCTGGCTCCCCAGGATTTCGCCCTTGCGGTGTGGCTGGAGCAACCGGCGTTGGTCCATGTGTGCCACCGCAAAAAGGTTCTTCACCGGGTTGAGCGGTTTTATGAGTTTCGATCAAGCGATTCTCGTCGGCTTGACGTTCGAAGCCTTGAAAGCAAGGCGTCGGAAATGGCGACGGCGCTGGCCCTTTGGTTCGATTCCCGCAGACGCGGCAGGAAATGCGATATCGCTGTTTACGGAGAAGGCGACAAAATCCGTCTGTCGGTCGCCCACGGCGGTCTTTACCGGGCCGATGTGGCTGTCAACGACGCCCCCGGATGCACCCGCATCGCTTACCGACCGCAGCAACGCGACGCCATCATTTACGACGTGACGACCGGCGCCCTTCGCATCCGCGCCGATTTTCCCGCCGAACGGGACGCCTACCGAAAAGAACTCGGGCGGGTGTTCTATCATGATCCGGAGTATTTTTTATGCGTCGGGATCTACACTTTACGACCATTGCGGACCAATCGCGGCGTTCTGGCGCGTATTCACGGCATGTGCGGCGTGCGCCTGACGGAAGCCTGCATCGACGTCGACGGTTGGCCCGGAAGTCAGGAAATACTGAAGGGCGACGACCTCGCCTTGCGGATCGCCGGGTGCGACGCCCGCGACGGCGCCCCGGGCGAGATCGTTCGGGCTTGTTTCAGCATTGATCACTGCGATGGCGGCGAACGGCGGCTGGAGGTTCGGTTGCCGAACATCGCCGAGTTCGACGCAAGAAACGACGAACCTGTCGTGGAGGCGTTTATGCGCGCCAACGGGTTCACTACGGCCGGCGCTTATGGTTTGGGATTTGACAGATTGGTGGATGCGGCTTGAAGTCGCCTTTCCTCCCGGCGGGCCAAGGCGGCGCCTTCAACAGATCGACGGCGAGCGTCTGGTTGCCGCCCTTGAAGCCGGCGGCGTTTACCGCCCGTGCGGGGTGGCGCGGCGATATCCGTGCCCATGCCCGACCGGCGCCGGGTGCCCGCGGCGGCTGGTGGCGATTAACGGCAGTTGGCACGCCGTCTGCGGCAACGACCCGTCCGAATGCGACGACATAGTTCTTACGCCGGAAGACGTCACCTTGCTGCGTCTTGATCCCATCGGATTGTGCCGGGCCATCGCCTCGGCGTTGTCGCTGCGGGCGCTGCCGGAGGAGATCGCCGGCATCGCCAACGCTTTCCGCATCGGCTTGCCGCCGACCGGCGGCCACGCCCGTCCCCCGGCTTTTCTGATCGTCCGCTACACGCCCCGCAGCTATGCCGAGGCGCTGGAGGCGTTGCGGTCGCGCCGGAACGGCGATTGTTTCGCCGCGCTTGTTCCGACCGACCGCTATGTGTCCGACGATCTGAATGTCGCGATGCGTCGGGCCGGAAACGTCATCGTCTCCCTGGCGGACCTGGTCGGATTGGAAGACGCCGGGCTTGTCGCCCCCCACCCCTTGCCGCTGTTCGCCGGGGTCGGCGACGCCGGGCGTTTTATCGGATCCGACGACGTCGTCGTCGCCGATGCGTATATCCGGCGTCGAGGCGAAGCCGTCATCCGACAGCCGCTGGACCAGGCGGGATATGATCGTCTATGCGCGACGGCGAATGATTTTGACGTGTTCGCCGACGAACTCGCCGGGATCGTTTTCAAACAAGGCGGCGAATATCGCAAGGATGCGCCGTCGTCGTATTTTCAAACGATCCGGTCGGCGGTGACCGCTCGGGGCGTTTACGACCCCAACGTCGAGGGGCCGGACAGGATTTCGGGCAAGCAAATCTTTCAGCGGGCGCGCGCCGTGTTCGACCGGAAAGCCGAGGATGGACGTTGGCGTATTTTCAAAAGCGTCCGGTCTGACGACGGGCATGGGGCATACCGCTTCGCCCCTGATGCTGACATTTCCTTATCCTTCGTGTTCCTGCCGGAAAAATAGCCGGCGGCGTCCTGATACAGCCCGGATACAGACGGCCTACGCTTCGCATACAGACCGATCCGCCATGCTTCCCGCCGTGACGACCGCTCAAGCGACGGGGAAGACGGAAATGGATCAACATGAATGGCGCTGCTGCGGGTGCGGCAAACTGCTCGGCGTCGTGCGCGGCGGACGGATGCATCTGCGCTTCGCCCGCGGCCACGAGTATTTCGTCGGTTTTCCGGTCGCCGGAACCTGCCGCCGGTGCGGCGCGCTCAACGAATGCGCCGCGCCGATGACGAACGCCCCCGACGGCGGCGGTCGGCGCTGATCGCTCCGCCTTCTTCTTTTTCCAGAGGCGCGCGACGCCCTGATCCGGTCACTGCAAGGCGCTGGACGCCGACCGGCAGGAAGACGCGCCATGCGCTCCATCTGGCCGACGCTTCACGCGAAGCTCATGCTGTCCATCCGGCTTTTTGACGCCGAAATCGGGTTTGACGCCCTGCGTCGTTCTCATCCTGAGTTACGGCATTACGTCGATCCGGCTGCTTTGCTCGATCACTTGCACCGGCCCCGCGAGGCCGACGACGGCAAAGACCGCGCGCTGGCGGCGTTGCTGACGATCGCCCAAAGCGACGGCCCCGGTCGCGAACTGGCGACCAATTTGGCGTGGCTGGCCCTGTGGCCCGGACTGGACGCCGTCTATCGTCGGCTTTGGCGACATTATCGTAACGCCCCCGACGATCTGGCTTCGGAAATCAGCGAACGTCTGACCGTGGCCATCCATCGTTTCGACTTCAAGCGGGTTCGTCGGGTCGCCGCCACCGTGCTGATGAACGTCGAACGCGACGTCCGCGCGGCGATCCGCGGCGAGACGACGAACCATGTCCGCCGCTGCGACGTTTGCGGCGACGGCGCCCGATCTCCGCCGGTCGGTTACGGCGCATCGGCCCTGGGATTGCCCGACGGCCTTGATGCGGACGCCGCCGCCGCCATGTGCCGCGCCGCGCTTGTTCCGATGATCGGCGACGACGCCGATCTGGTGGTGGCCGTCGCGATCATCGGAGAGACGAACGCCGCCGTCGCCGCCCGCCTTGGGCTGCAGCGTCCTGCGGCGCGCAAGCGGGTCCAACGGGCCTATCGCCGTCTTCGACGCGCTCTCGAAAAAAATTAAAGGCGGGGTGTCCCATTTCGCCTCCGAAACCCGCGTTTCTATAGCAAGGCCGCCGTTTTCCCGGCGGGCCGTTTTCAAGATCACTGAAGGAGGCTCTCACATGGACAGGTCTGCGCCTTGCTCCCCTGAACATCCGGACGACGCCCTGCGCCGATTGCCCGGCCTCTTTCGCCGTTGGGAACTGGGACAGGTCATCGAAGCCGGCGAGGATTACCGCATCGAAGACGCCGGCGCAGCGGGCGACGGCACGCCGCTGTTCGCCATCTATCGCGGCGAGCGGGCCACGCCGCCGACCGCCATCAAGGAGAATTGACCATGACCACCGCCGTTGTCGTTTTTCCGCCGGTTCGCCTGCTGCTTGACGAAGCCGCACTTTGCGGCTGGTTGGGACAGGCCGAACCGGGCGACGTGCTGGAATATCACCGCGGCTTCCTTGCGGTTGACGCCGACCCGACCGCCGAGCGCATGCCCGCCGACCGGCGGCGCGCGTTGCAG
>CALGOL010000600.1 GCA_937960755.1 uncultured Azospirillum sp. | reverse complement strand
GTGGCCGGCAACGACACCGGCCCGACCCATGTCGCGGCGGCGGTTGGCGCCGCGACGGCGGGAATATTCTGCGACGCCTCCAACCCGGTTCATCTTAGCGGCCCGCGGGCGGTCATCCTGCACCGGTCGAGCTTCGACGAGATCGACGCCGCGTCGGCGCTGTCGGTCATGGCGCAGGCGCGCGGCTGACCCCGGCTGCGGCAATTCCCCAATTCGGTTGTTGTGGCGAGAATTGCCGCGGTTTGCTAGTTTTCACGCCCCAACCGTTCGTATGACGTCCGCGCTTAATATAAAGGTTCGTCCCATGCCGCATTATCGTTCCCGCACCTCCACCCACGGCCGCAACATGGCGGGCGCCCGCGGCCTGTGGCGCGCCACCGGCATGGAGGACGGGGATTTCGGCAAGCCGATCATCGCCATCGCCAATTCCTTCACCCAGTTCGTCCCCGGTCATGTCCATTTGAAGGATCTCGGCCAATTGGTGGCGAGGGAAATCGAAAAGGCCGGCGGCGTCGCCAAGGAATTCAACACCATCGCCGTCGACGACGGCATCGCCATGGGCCATGACGGCATGCTCTACAGCCTGCCGTCGCGGGAAATCATCGCCGACGCCGTCGAATACATGGTCAACGCCCATTGCGCCGACGCCATCGTCTGCATTTCCAACTGCGACAAGATCACCCCCGGCATGCTGATGGCGGCGATGCGGCTCAACATCCCCGCCGTCTTCGTTTCCGGCGGCCCGATGGAGGCCGGCAAGGTCAATTGGCGCGGCGGGGTCAAGGCGGTCGACCTGATTGACGCCATGGTGGCCGCCGCCGACCCCACCGTGTCGGACGAGGAAGCGGCGGAGATGGAGCGCTCGGCCTGCCCGACCTGCGGTTCGTGCTCCGGCATGTTCACCGCCAATTCGATGAACTGCCTGACCGAAGCCCTGGGCCTGTCCTTGCCCGGCAACGGCACCGTTCTGGCCACCCACGCCGACCGCAAGGAATTGTTCCTGCAAGCCGGCCGCACCGCGGTGGAGCTGTGCCGCCGCTGGTACGAACAGGACGACGCATCGGCTCTGCCCCGCGCCATCGCCAACAAGGCGGCGTTTGAAAACGCCATGACGCTGGACATCGCCATGGGCGGCTCGACCAACACCGTGCTGCACATCCTGGCGGCGGCGCAGGAAGGCGGGATCGACTTCACCATGGCCGACATCGACCGGCTGTCGCGCAAGGCGCCCGTGCTGTGCAAGGTGGCCCCCGCCGTCGCCGACGTGCATATCGAAGACGTCCACCGCGCCGGCGGCATCATGGGCATCCTGGGCGAATTGGACCGCGCCGGGCTGATTCACCGCGACACTCCCACCGTTCACGCCCCGACCTTGGGCGCCGCGCTGGACAAGTGGGACGTCAAGCGCGACAGCGCCGACCCCGCCGCCGGCAAGCTTTTCCTCGCCGCCCCCGGCGGCATCCGCACCGTCATTCCGTTCAGCCAGGGCAAGCGCTGGCCGGAACTGGATCTTGACCGCGAAAAGGGCGTGATCCGCACCGCGGAAGCGGCGTTCTCCAAAGACGGCGGTCTGGCGGTGCTGTTCGGCAACATCGCCGAAAAGGGCTGCATCGTGAAGACGGCGGGCGTCGATGACTCCAACCTCGTCTTCTCCGGCCCGGCGCGCATCTTTGAAAGCCAGGACGCCGCGGTGGAAGCGATCTTGGGCGACAAGGTGAAAGCCGGCGACGTGGTGCTGATCCGCTACGAAGGCCCCAAGGGCGGCCCCGGCATGCAGGAAATGCTCTATCCCACCTCGTATCTTAAGTCGAAGGGGCTGGGCAAAGCCTGCGCGCTCATCACCGACGGGCGTTTTTCCGGCGGCACGTCGGGTCTGTCCATCGGCCATTGCTCGCCGGAAGCGGCGTCGGGCGGCGCCATCGCGCTGGTGCAGGAAGGCGACCTAATCAAGATCGACATCCCCAACCGCAGCATCAGCGTCGACGTGTCGGACGCCGAACTGGCCGCCCGGCGCGCAGCCGAAGACGCCAAGGGCAAGGCGGGATGGAAGCCGGCGCAGCCTCGCGCCCGCGCCGTTTCCACCGCGCTGAAAGCGTACGCCGCGCTCACCACCTCCGCCGACCGCGGCGCGGTGCGCGACCTGTCGCAACTCGATCGATAATTAGGTCTAGAACCATTTAAAGACTGGGGTCAACCCCTTGCCAAATCGCGCCGCCGCACAAGCTTTTGCTGCGGCGGCGCGTGAACAATATTCGACTCGCGCCGATTGTGGCCAACGTATCGAGGTGGAGCGGCGTAATGAGTCAAGGGTTCAACGCGACCTTGCGGGTCAGGCTGATCTTAGGTTTCGGCGCGATCTTGCTGCTGCTCGCCGGGCTCACCACGGTCGGCGTGCGTGAAGTCAATGAAATCGATGCGACGCTGACCCGCATCAACGCCGTCAACAGCGTTAAGCAGCGCTACGCCATTAATTTCCGCGGCAGCGTCCATGACCGCGCCATTGAACTGCGCGACGTCGTGCTGGCGGATAATTCAGCGGACGTCGACCGGGCGATAGCGGAAATTAAGCGCTTGGCGGCGTTCTACGCTGATTCCGCCGGACCGCTCGACGCCATGCTGGCGCGCGGCGCGACCGCTGAGGATCGAGAAATCGCCGCCGCCATTAAACAGGTCGAAGCGCGGACCCTGCCGCTGATCGAACAGGTGATCGCGGCGCGCAAAAAAGGCGACGCCACCACCGCGCAAAACCTGCTGATGGCGCAAGCCCGCCCGGCCTTTGTAGAATGGCTTAAGCAGATCAATCGCTTCATTGATTTGCAGGAAAGCAAAAACCAGCGGGAAAGCGCGGCCGCGACCGAAGCGGCGGCGGGTTTCCAACGCTTGATGCTGTCGCTGACCGCCGTCGCCGTCGTTCTGGGCGGCCTGTTGGGCTGGTGGACGGTGATGTCTCTCGCCCCGTTGCGCCGCTTGACCGACGCCATGCTCAAGCTGGCCAAAGGCGATCTTGCCGTAACCGTGCCGCAGACCAACGCCACGGACGAAATCGGCGACATCACTCACGCTGTCGGGGTGTTCAAAGACAACGCCATCGAAGCCGACGCTTTCCGCCGCCGTCAGGCCGAAGCGGCGGCGCAAGCGGAAGCGCGCAAAAAACAGGAAATGAACGACCTCGCCCGCTCGTTTGAAGAACAGGTGCGCGGCGTCGTAATGAACGTGGCCTCGTCGTCGGGTGAAGTGCGTCAGTCGGCGCAAGGGCTGGGCGCCACGGCGGAAGACACCGAACGCCGCGCCGCCGAAGTGGCGACCGCCGCCGAGCAGACCTCCGGCAACGTGCAGACGGTGGCGGCGGCGGCGGAGGAACTGTCGGCCTCCATCGTCGAAATCGGCCGGCAGATCGGCGCCAGCGCCGACAAGGCGCGCGCCGCCGCGGTGCAGGCGGACGGCACCAACCGCATCGTCGACGGGCTGTCGGAACGGGCCAACCAGATCGGCGACGTGGTGCAGCTCATCAACGACATCGCGGCGCAAACCAACCTGCTGGCGCTCAACGCCACCATCGAAGCGGCGCGGGCCGGCGACGCCGGCAAGGGCTTCGCCGTGGTGGCGTCGGAGGTGAAGAGCCTCGCCAACCAGACCGCCAAAGCCACCGAAGACATCTCGCAACAGATTACCGACATTCAGTCGGCGACGGCCGAAGCGGTGCAGGCGATCAAGACCATCGCCGAAACCATCCGCGAGGTGAACGAGATTTCCTCGGCGATTTCTCAAGCGGTGGACCAGCAGCGGGCGGCGACGCAGGAAATTTCCCACAGCGTGCAGCAGGCGGCGGCAGGCGCCGGCCAAGTGTCGCACGCCATCGGCGGCGTGCGGCAGGCGGCGCAACGCACCGGCGGCGCGTCGGCCCAGTTGTTGACTGCGGCGGAAGGATTGACGCGCCAAGCCGAGTCCTTGCGCGGCCAAGTCGACCGCTTCCTCGCCGGCATTAAAAGCTAAGCGCTTATCGAACGCCTTGTAGCGCCGCGCCTCAAAACGCGGCGCAGGCGGGGCGCAGCACAGTCAGCACCGATTCCTGTTGAAAACGGCGCTTGTAGGCTTCGGCGATTTCCAGCGCTTTCACCGGAGCCGCCGCGTCGTCGGGCGCGAACAGCAGGAACAGCACCTTGCTGGGTTCTTTGACCAAACCGCCGTCGGCGCCGCGATACTGACCGACGGCGTCGAGCACGGTCAACCCGGCGGGGAAACGCGGCGTCGCCTCCTCATCGACAAATCGCCCCCAGTCGGCGTCGCTCACGCCCAGCCTGTCGCCGACGAAACGGCCGAAATATAGCTCCGCCGAGGTCATCGCAGCGCTTCCCGCCGGGCAATTGGACGGCTGAAAGGCCGCGGCGGGCGACGCTGCGGCAAGAGCGAACAAGGCGGCGCCGACAAAAGAGCCGACAAAAGAACGGATCATCTTACCCCCCGCCGAACAGCCGGCGCACGGCGTCGCTCAGCGCGTGCAGCTCCTCCGCCAGCGCCGGGTCGACGCCGTCGACATAATGCGACGCCAACAGACCGAAGTTAAGCTCATCGAAACGGTCAAGCCGCCGCTTGCCGGCGGCGGCCTCGCCATCGACATAGCGAAGCTGAACGGCGATGCTTTCCAGCCAAGTGTCGCCAGGATACTGCGCCGCCAGCGCCGCCATCCGCGGCAGCGCTGCGCCCAAGCGTCGCCGTAGCGTCGTCACATCGTTGATGCCGGTCATTATTTTACGAAAGTCGCCCTGGTTTTGGTGTCGTTGTTCACCACCACTTGCGCGCAGCCGCCCGCAGTCTGCACCGACACCCCCGGCGTCGTCCAGGTGTCGGCGATGGGGGCGGCCACCGACTGCAAGCCGGCGCCCGCCGGCAGCGCCGCCGTCACCTGGGTGCGGCCAGTCCCGGAAATGCCCAGGCAGGTGGGCAGCGCTTGGGGCGACGGCGAGAAGAAGGCGCCGAGGTGTTTCGATCCGTCACGCACGAACTGATACCACTGCGTGCCGGCCGGAAAGGCGATCACTTCCAACGGCTTAGCGAAATCAATTCCCTTGGCGTCGTCGGCGTAGCGCGTCGCCATGCCGTTGGCGTCATA
>CALGOL010000599.1 GCA_937960755.1 uncultured Azospirillum sp. | reverse complement strand
GCCAAAGCGCCCGCCGCAAAGCCCAAAGCCGCAGCGCCCGCATCGGCCTGGGGCGCGCCCATCGCCGGCAAGCTGTCCGGGGCCGGGGCGTCCGGGATCGATTCCGCCGTCCGCTCGCCGGCTTTATCGCCGGTTTTGTCCCCGCCGGCGGCGGCGGTTTTCAGGCGCTTGAGCAAGCCCTGCAACGACGAATGCGTCTCCTCTGACATCGCGGTTTCCTCTTCTGCGCTGCGCGGGGGGGACGCCTTAGCGCCGCTCCAACGCTTCTTCTTCGCTTTCCTCGTGAATCTCCAGACCGCCAAGCCGTCCCAGCATGCGCCGCCGCAGCGCCGTCAGGCCAATGTCTTCATGCAAGCGGCGCAGCCGTTCCGCCGTCTCCAACGCGGTGGAGCGCAACGCCGGGTCGCCGGCCAAGGTTTCCGCCGCCATCAGGTTGGCCTCTTCGGCGTAGCCCCGCAGCAAGCTCGACATCGCTTGCAAGGCTTGGCGCAAATAATCGGCGCGGACATAGCCCGCCAGCATGGCTTGCAAATGCTGCTCGACCAGTTGCTCCCGCTCGTCGGCGGGAACCGCCCCGGCGAACAGTCGGCCGACGCCGGTCAGGTCGGCGACGTTTTCCAAATGATCGAAGGCTTCGCCGGCCTGCCGTTCGGTCAAGGCGGCGATGCGGTCCAATTGCAGCGCGATTTCTTCCAGACTGGCGCAAAACACGTCGGAAAAGCCCATCCAGGCGGCCAGTCGCTGATCCCGCTCGTCGCTGTCGGCCATGGTCGCGTCTCCCCGCGGTTTCCCGCTTGCCACTCCTTTCTTTTAAATAGCGTTTATGCGTTGCAATAGAAAGACTTGACCGCGCTGCGCCGGCTAAACATGGCTGCCATGCCGATGATATGCATGGTCCGACCAGCCCGCCGACCGACATTGCCGCCAAGCCTATGAAAAAGCGAGGAAGAGATGATTCGCCTGCACTACTGGCCGACGCCCAACGGCCACAAGATTACGTTGTTTTTAGAAGAAGCCGGTCTTGACTACGAAATCATCCCGGTGAATATCGGCGCCGGCGATCAGTTCAAGCCGGATTTTCTCGCCATCGCCCCCAACAACCGCATGCCGGCGATTGTCGACGAAGACCCGGCGGACGGCGGCGAGCCGCTGTCGATCTTCGAATCGGGCGCCATTCTGCTTTACTTGGCGGAAAAAATCGGTCGCTTCCTGCCGCAAGACCTGCGCGGCCGCAAGTCGGCGCTGGAATGGCTGTTCTGGCAAGTCGGCGGACTCGGCCCGATGGCCGGGCAGAACCATCATTTCTCGCAATATGCGCCGGAAAAAATCCCTTACGCCGTAAACCGCTACGTCAATGAAACCAACCGGCTTTACGGCGTGCTGAACAAGCGCCTCGCCGGCCGCGACTTCATCTGCGGCGACGCCTACACCATCGCCGACATGGCGGCCTATCCCTGGATCGTCCCGCACAAGAACCAAGGGCAGAATTTGGACGACTTCCCCGACCTCAAGCGTTGGTTCGAGGCCGTCGCCGCCCGGCCGGCGACCGTCCGGGCGTACGAAAAGGGCGCGGCGGTCAACGCCAAGCCAACCGTAACGGAGGACAGCAAGAAGGTGCTGTTCGGCCAGACGGCGCAGAATGTGAAGGGTTAATCGTCAGCCGCGGATCGCCCAAAGCTCCATCGTCGCTTGGGGGAAATCCCCGGCGAGATGGAGCGCGATGCCGCCCGACTGCGATAGCTGCGACCAAATCGGCGAGCCGCGCTCCAGCTCAAAATAAACCGCCCCGGCGTGAAACGGTATCTGGCGCGGCGCCGCCGGCAACGGCCGTACGCGAACCCCTGGCAACGCGGAATTGACCAGTTCGCGAATCTGCTCCACCGGGCCGATCTTCACCAGCGCAGGGAAATTGCGCCGCAAGGTTTCGGTCGGCATGTCGGCGCGCACCGCCAGCACGAACGACGCCCCAGCGAAGAGCGAGCGGTCGGCGGCGACGCCGACGCGGATGCCGTATTTGCGCTCCTGCAAATCAATCGGAATGGCGTTCTGCTCCAGCACCGCGCTGAGCGAGCGGCGGATTTCCGCCATCACCGGCTCAAACGTTCCCTGCAAATCGTCGTGGCGATAGGGCGGGAAGCTCGGCGGACGCTTAGTGGTGGCGGTGAAGGTGGCGAACTCCCCCGCCAACGACAGTAAGCGCTCGTACAGCGTCAGCGCATGCAGATCAGGCAATTGCGCGTAAGCCGCCAGCACCGGCTCCACCCGGTTAATGGTTTGCAGCATCAGAAAA
>CALGOL010000598.1 GCA_937960755.1 uncultured Azospirillum sp. | reverse complement strand
CGCGGAGTAGTAGACGAGCTCTTCGGAGAGAAGGTTGATATTATCAACTACTCCGCAACCCCGCCGCCGTCGCTTTTGCGCTCCCGCGTCGCCGCCGGGCGCAGCCGCGTGATTCGCCGCTCCGTCACCGCTCCGCCCCCTTTCGCCCGAATTCCGCCAAACTAGCCGTCTGACATTGCACGCGGAAATGTTTAACGGGCCGCTAATGTCAGGGCGCTCGGCGTTTGGGCAATGTCGCCGGCCGAGGAGCGGAACGGGCGCGCATCAGCTTCTGCGGCTCCATCAGCACCTTGAAGGACGAAGCGAGCTCTAGCCGCCGCCGGTCGAACTCGTCAAAAATTCTCAGCATTGTCGAGGCTGTTTCCTCACCGTAACGAGTATCGATGCGCGCCCGGCCCAATTCCGACGCCAAGGCCGGGCGCAAGCGGCCGAACATGGCGTCGAACAGCGTGATGAAATGCTCTTCCGTCACCACGAACTGACGGTCGCGCAGCAGGTCGCCCATGCGGCGGATGAAGTGTTGACGCTGATAGGCGAACTGGCGAAAGCGCAGCAGCACGCGGATAAAAACCGCGTCGGCGACGAACGGCAAAGCATCGTCCGTCTGTAGTCGCTCCCATACCGCCTCGCCGCTGTCGACGCCGACCTTTTGAAACAGCAGTAAGGCGTCGGCGTTCATCGCCTCCCACTCGCGCTCGTAAAACAAGCTGGCGACATGGGTTTGTAGCGGCCCGGCCAGCAGGCGGGGGTAGCTGTCGCCGGTGATCGGGTCGATGGTTTCGGGGGTCTGGCTGGTCACCGCGGCGAACAGCAGTCGGGTGACGTAGTCGCGACGGCGCTGGTCGGCTTGAAACGCCGCCATGCCTTCCGCCGCCGCCGCCGGCCCGGCGGCGAGACAGGCGCGGCAGTTGACGGCGAACAGCGGGGCCAGCGTCTGCTTGTGCCGCAACATCAATTCGACGGCGCGGGCGAGATCGTCGGCGCTCAGCGCGCCTTTTTCCGCCAAGGTCGGTTGCAGCGCCTGGGCCAGGGTCTGCAACAGGACTTCCGCCGTCTTTTGATGACGGGCGAAAGGCGGTAGGGTGTCGGGCGTCGTCGTCATGGTCGCATCCCCCGCCCTTCCTTTTCGGGCCGTTCCCTTGGCGCCTGCGTGGAACAGAATCCGGCCGTAATCGTTACCGCTTCGATAATACGAATATTTCATCTCTGCGATGATGTTGCGGAATTGAAGCATTAGGCCAGGAGAAACTTCGTCAAGAGGAGGATTTCGTTGGGAACTCGTTTTACAGCGCTGGAAGAAAAGCATATCCGCTTTATACAGGCGCAGAAGATTTACTTCGTCGGCACCGCCGCCGCCGAAGGCCGGGTCAACGTTTCGCCCAAGGGTATGGACAGCCTGCGCGTTCTGGGGGCGAACCGGCTGGTTTGGCTCAACCTCACTGGTTCCGGTAACGAAACGGCGGCGCATTTGCTGGAGAACCCGCGCATGACGGTGATGTTCTGCGCCTTTGACGGGTCGCCGCTAATCTTGCGGACCTACGGGACGGCGCGCAACGTCCGTCCCGGCGCCGCCGATTGGGACGACTTGGCGGCGCTGTTTCCGCCGATGGCCGGGGCGCGGCAGATCTATGATCTGGCGATTGATCTGGTGCTGGCGTCATGCGGCATGGGCGTGCCGGTGATGAGCTTCCAGGAGGGCCGTGGCGAGAAGATGCTGGAGCCGTGGTGCGCCAAGCTGGGGAATGACGGCGTCGCCGACTATCAGCGCCGCAAAAACTCGGTCAGCCTCGACGGCAAACCGACCGACATCGCGCCCTAAAAAGAAAAGAGCCGTCGTCCATTTTCGGGACGACGGCCTTAAGTCTTGGGAGGAAACGCAACGGCGAAACGCCGTAGCCGTTCCCAGAGATAATGTCAGGCCGCCCGGATTGGTATCACCAATAAGACATACGTGCGGTGCAGCATGCGCATATACGCAATTTTACTGAATGTTTATCAGACGGATGTTTTTTCCCGAATCAGCGCCAGCGTCTCCGCCACGCCGTAGAGCGCGATGAACGAGCCCATGCGCGGGCCGGTGGACTGGCCGAGCAGCACTTCGTAAAGCGCCTGGAACCATGTCTTGAGATCGGGGAAGGGGTGCGCCTTGCCGACGGCGTAAACCTCGCCTTGAATGGCTTCGGCGTCCG
>CALGOL010000597.1 GCA_937960755.1 uncultured Azospirillum sp. | reverse complement strand
TACAAGGTGACTGGAGTTCAGACGTGTGCTCTTCCGATCTGTTCGGCGTCGCGCACCTCCGCCGCGCCAAAGACGTGGGGATGGCGGCTAATCATCTTGTCGGTGATGGCGCCGGCGACCTCTTCAAAGTCGAAATGGCCCTCTTCGCGCGCGAACTGGGCGTAGTAGACCACCTGAAACAGCAAATCGCCCAATTCGTCGCGCAACTCGCCCATATCGCCCTTTTCGATGGCGTCCACCACCTCATAGGCTTCTTCGATGGTGTGCGGGGCGATGGTCTTATAGGTCTGCTCCAAATCCCACGGACAACCGCCGTCGGGATCGCGCAGCCGGGCCATGACGGCGAGCAATCGGTCGATGTTGCGCTGGGTCATCGGGGCGTCGCTCCGTCTATCGGCTAAAAAACAAATCCCCCGGCAGCCAACCCGATGACGGGAAAGCGGCCGGGGGACGACATCAAAACAACGCCAGAGCGCTTAGTCGACCAGCGCGGCGCAGGCGCGCTGAATGCGCTCGCAAGCCTTGGTCAGCGCTTCGGTCGAGGTGGCGTAGGAGATGCGGAAGAACGGGGCCTTGCCAAAGGCCGAGCCCTGCACCACCGCGACACCTTCGGCTTCCAGCAGATAGGTCACGAAATCTTCGTCGGTCTCGATCACCTTGCCGTCGGGGGTCTTCTTGCCGATCAGCGCTTCGCACGAGGGATAGACGTAGAACGCGCCTTCCGGCTTGTGGCACTTGATGCCCTTGGCTTGGTTGAGCATCGAGACCACCAGATCGCGGCGTTCGCGGAAAGCGTCAGCGCGCGGGGCGAGGAACTCTTGCGTGCCGTTCAGCGCTTCCACCGCGGCGGCCTGGGAGACCGACGACGGGTTGGACGTGCTCTGGCTCTGGATCACGCCGATGGCCTTAATCAGATCCTTCGGGCCGGCGGCGTAGCCGATGCGCCAACCGGTCATGGCGTAAGCCTTCGACACGCCGTTAACGGTCAGCGTGCGCTCGTACAGCTTGGGTTCGACCTGCGCCGGGGTGGCGAAGGTCAGGCCGTCGTAGAGCAGGTGCTCATACATGTCGTCGGCCATCACCCAGACGTGCGGATGCTTCAGCAGCACGTCTGTCAGCGCCTTCAATTCGTCCCAGGTGTAGGCGGCGCCGGTCGGGTTGGACGGCGAGTTGAAGATGATCCACTTGGTCTTAGGCGTAATCGCCTTGTCGAGGTCTTCCGGCTGAAGCTTGAAGCCCTTTTCTTCCGGGCAATCGACGACGACCGGCGTCCCTTCGGCCAGCAGCACCATGTCGGGGTAGCTGACCCAGTAAGGGGCGGGAATGATGACTTCGTCGCCGGGGTTCAGCGAGGCCATCAGGGCGTTGTACAGCACCTGCTTGCCGCCGGTGCCGACCGTGATCTGGTCGGGGGCGTACTTCAGGCCGTTTTCGCGCTCAAACTTCGCGCAAATCGCCTTTTTCAGCGCCGGAGTGCCGTCCACCGCAGTGTATTTGGTGTCGCCCGCCTTGATGGCGGCGACAGCCGCGTCCTTGATGTTGTCCGGGGTGTCAAAGTCCGGTTCGCCGGCGCCCAGGCCGATGACGTCGCGGCCGGCGGCCTGCAACTCGCGGGCCTTGTTGGTCACGGCGATGGTGGGGGACGGCTTGATGCGGGCGAGGCGGGTCGCGAGGATCGACATGGCGGCGCTTGCCTGTTTTTGCGGGTGATGGGAAAAGCGTTGGCGCGCTGGTGCGACCGGATTCTACCAACCGGCGGCGCGCCGCGCCTTTTTAGCCCGGCCGGCGGCGGCGCGCAAGGGCTGGCTGGCGCCGGCGGTCCTACCATTCATCGAGCGCTTGTAAGGCGTTAGCCCAAAGGCGTATGACGGGCGGCAATAATCCCATCCGTTAAAAGCCCGGAGCGCTCGATCATGCCCAGCAAGCAACTTCTGCATCTGGTGTTCGGCGGCGAATTGACTTCGCCCAACGGCACCGAATTCGTCAATCCGAACCGCCTGCACGTCATCGGCCTCTTCCCCAGCTACGAGGAAGCCCTGCGCGCTTGGCGCGGCGCCACCGGCGCCACCATCGACGACGCCCATATGCGCTATTTCATCGTGCATCTGCATCGCTTCCTTGACCCCGCCGGCGGCGGGCAGGAGCATGACCACGACCACTAAAGCTGAAGCTGAAACGGCGGGGCCGCGTCGGCGGCCCGGCTAGAACAGTTCGACGCCGTCGTCTTCATCGCCAATCGGCGCTGCGGGCGGCGGCGTTTTTATTTCTGGCCGCTCGTCAATCGCCGGCGCCGATGCGCCGCCTTCCACCGGGCGCAGGCCGCGCCGGGCGACGTAATCGGCGAAGGCGTCTTCATCAAGAAACGAATCGAACTGCACCGACAGCACGTCGCGTTCCGCCCCGCGCTCGCGAACGCCGACGATTCGGCCAGCGACCTCGCCGAACGGCCAGTCGGGCAGGGCGAGGCGCAGCGCGTCGCCTTCGCTGGTTTCCGACGACGGCGCCGCCGCAAAACGCGCGCCGCCCGCCGACAAATCGAGGATCTGGACACTGCGCCGCGCGCCGTTCAGCTCCGCTTCCGCCGGGCCGCCGCAATCATAGCGCTGGTGTTCGCGCCGGTCGGCGTCGCCGCCGGAAGTCCGCACGATGCGAATCAGCGCCAACTCCAACCGCTTCGCGCTGTCGAGATCGGAAGAGCGTCGTGTAGGGAAAGAGTGTAGATCTCGGTGGTC
>CALGOL010000596.1 GCA_937960755.1 uncultured Azospirillum sp. | reverse complement strand
CGCCGCTCCAGCGCATTCAACGCCGCCGGCGTGCCGGTCAGCCGCCGCAACGCCAACGCCAGCACCGCCGCCTGATTATAGCGCCGCAAAAACAAGCGGCGGCCGTGCAGCGGAATCGGAATCAGCAAGTCGGCGTCGCGCAGTAAATCCCCGCCGGCCCGCGCCATCCAGGCGGCGAACGCCCCGGCCGCGTGCAATCTGTCCGCGTGCTTGAAACCCAGCAGCAATGATTTGCTGGCGTCGTCGTACATCAGCGCCGCTCGCGCCCGCGTGTAGAGCGGACGGCGCGCGACGCAATCGGCGCAGAGCGCGCCCTCGGGAAAACCGGCCGGAGCGGCGTAGGGCAGCGGCGTCCCGCAACAATCGCAAACCGGCTCTGCAATAAACGCGACGCTCGACCAGCAGGCGACGCACAGGCCGCCATCGTCGCCGACAATCGTCCCGCAAGCCAGACAGCGCGGCGGCAACAAAGCGTTTAGCGCCAGTTTTCCAATGTTTTTCGCGATGTTGAATATTTCGAACCTCCTTTGCATTTTAGTTAATTAATAGACATAAAATTTTTTGCGTAACGGAATTAGGTATCCGCTAATAATTTAGGGGTTATACTTATTCGACCTAATTTGTAAAATAGAGTGGATAACCCGACGAAATAAGTTGGGCCGGGGAGTGGAGACTATGGTGGCGCGCGACGCTCTTAGACAAGCGATCACCGATCTGGAACGGCTGGCGGACGACGCGGCGTCGACGAACCATCGTCCGGCGATATCGGTGCTCGCCCGTCTCTACACCACTTACGCCCAGGCGACGCTGGAAGCGCACGGCATCAGCATCGATCTGCCGTCGCTGTGCGGCGACCACTTAATAAACGAAGCGGCCAACGACTCGGCTATTTAGACGATTAGGCGTCCGCGCGCCGATTACTGGCCGGCGGGTTGGAAAAATTCCGGCGGCGGGGCTAGCGCGTCGATGCGGTCGAAAGACGCGAGAGCAAAGTCGCGCACGGCGACGTAAATAATCGGCGCTTCGATAAACAGCATGATGAGCACGGCGAAAATCTTGAAATCCTGCTGCAGGGTGGATTCGTTGATCTGCGTCACCGCCTGAAAAATCGTCATCGCCAGCCCGATCACCGTGGTGACGAGCAAAGTCGGCAAGGTGATCTTGATACAGACGATCAGCGCCTCGTAAGATACGCCGATGGCTTCCTGCACGCCGAACATGGGCCGGGGCCTTTCGTCCTGTTTTCCCTGTCGCCGCAAAGACTAGCACGAATGCCAGCCTCATCGAACAACGCAATCGTCTTCGACCGCGCCCTGTTGCGCCGCCGCCGCGACCGCGCCGCCGGCCGCTTCGCCGAGCACGACTTTCTGTTCCGCGAAGTGGCGGAGCGGCTGGCCGACCGGTTGGACGACGTGCGCCGCTCGTTTCCGCTGGCGCTTGATCTGGGGGCCGGCGACGGCGCTTTGGGGCGGGCGCTTGCCGGGCGCAAGGGCATTGAAACCCTAGCGGCTTTGGAGCTCGCCCCCGGTCTGGCGGCGCGCAACGATTCGGGCGCCTTGCCGGCGGCGGGCGACGAAGAGGCGCTGCCCTTCGCCGACGGCGTCTTCGACCTGATCGTCAGCAATCTGGCGCTGCATTGGGTGAATGATCTGCCGGGCGCGCTGATCCAGGCGCGCCGCGCCTTGAAGCCGGACGGTTTTTTCTGCGCCGCCATGCTGGGGGGCGAAACCTTGAACGAGCTGCGGCTGGCGCTTTATGACGCGGAGGCGGAAATCTGCGGCGGCGTGTCGCCGCGGGTGTCGCCGTTCGCCGAAATCCGCGACGCCGGCGGTTTGTTGCAGCGGGCGGGCTTCGCCCTGCCGGTGGCGGATCGCGAAATTCTCACCGTCACTTACGGCGACGTCTTCGCCCTGATGCGCGACTTGCGCGGCTGCGGCGCCGCCAACG
>CALGOL010000595.1 GCA_937960755.1 uncultured Azospirillum sp. | reverse complement strand
CGGCGGGGTGGTTCCTCTCCTAAAATGCCGCATCATGTAGCGTTGAACAGCCCTGCTCCGCCGGCCCTCACAGGTGGGCGATCCTGGCGGAAGCCTGCTCGCATGAGCAAGCCTCCTTACGAGATGTAAATTACACAAAGCCCATCAAAAACGCCAGAGGAAATATGCTGCTTGATTGGGAAAAGGTAAAATTTCCTCAGCGTATTCTATGAAATATTATTTCATTACATCCGCGTTACTCAACAAAATTCCTCATTCGGCCTTTTTGACGTGGAGAACATCCGCCGCGTCGAGTTGTTTCGCCCAAGCGGGCATAACAAGGGGCAAATCCGCCGTGCGCCGCAGGAGCACGTCCACCATCCGGTCGATGATGGCAGCCGCCGGCTCCGGTTGACCCATCCGAAGCAGGAAAGTAACCAGCCTTGATAAGCCGATGAAAACAGCGCCGTCATTTGTTTCTCCTGACGAGTCAACCGAAGCTGTCTTTCGAATAAAGTCACGCCAGCGTCCCGGACAAATCTTGCGGAGTTCCGCCCAAATCGCTTCAGCCTCGGCTTTCGGGCCCAAAAAAGATGACCAGCCGTAGACGGACTTATGGGCGCGCACCAACCATTCAAACGCCGCGTCGCGACCGGCAACCGGTAGAACGGTATGGAATGCTTCCATAATCGCCGACCGCAACTCATAGGCAAATCTGTCGGCATCGGCGGCGCGTTTGAGCGCGCCAAGGGCGCCGTCCCGATCAATCTCCACCCAATGCCGGAACCAGTCGAGAATAACCGCTTGTTGATCGGTTCCCCACCGGCTGGACACGTTCCGGCGAAACGCCTCAAATTGGTCGGGCGGAAAAGTCGTTATGTCTAACGGCGGTTCAGGCGGAAGCGCCCCGCCCGTCATATCGTTGTTTTCATCACCGCCAGGTTCATCGGCGGCGTCGGGGTTCGACCGCCGTCCTATTGCCTTTTGGGTTTCTTCACCACCGGCGAGGCGGATCAAAGCTTTGGCTTCCGTTGACTCAAGGTTCGCTTCAGCGGCATACGCCGCAGTTACGGCGTCAGCATGGTAATGCTCCCGTTGTTCAACAAGATGGCGGACATAGACCTCCACCAATTGCGGGGCGAGGCGCAGCAACAACTCCCCCATTCCCGTCTTATTGTGCCGAGTGTGATCGCCGTCGGTAAAATCGCAGACACCGTCCACAAACGGCGCCAGCCGCTTCATCCAGCCTTTCACCGCCTGCGGCAATGCGTCCGCCGCCTCCTCAAGCGCACTCATCACGTCGGTCAGGAGCATGTCCTTATGGTGGCCGTAACCGACGGCGCAACTGGCGGCCAGAGCGGTCAACCGCCTGATTTCCGGTGAATCGGGGTCGTGAAGGCTCACCAACCACGCCAGTCGAGCGTAATCGACATAGCGTTCCGGCAACTCGCCGGTCTCACCGGCCAACCGGCCACACTCCCGCTTAACGGCGCTTGACTGCGCATCAGGGGAGAGGAGCGGCAAACGGCTTTCAAGCATCGC
Source organism: uncultured Azospirillum sp. (assembly GCA_937960755.1). Taxonomy (GTDB): domain Bacteria; phylum Pseudomonadota; class Alphaproteobacteria; order Azospirillales; family Azospirillaceae; genus Azospirillum. Next base: position 7,247 of record CALGOL010000595.1, on the reverse strand, counting down.
ATCCCGAAAGCTCCGCCAACTCTCGGGGCGCACCATCAATACCTGAATTTCGTTTTCTGAAATCCGATCCGTCCCGCGTGCCAGGGCACGCAATACGGCAAGGTCAACGGCAATCGCCGCATTGGCGCGCTGCATATCCAGTTCACGTTTATGCGTGTCAAGAAAATGCTCTCTTGGTCGCCACACCACGCCCGGAAGAACAGAAAAAGTCGTCGCAAGATCGACTTCTGTTGCGGTTGCAAGTTCGCGCCCAACCTTATGACCGGCGACTGCTACAGCGTGTCGATCATCTCCATCCCATCGACCTATTAACGGGACGTCGGGCGCCGACCACGCATGCACAAGATTTGCGAAAAAAACGCGATGAAAGTCGAGTGCGAGCGGCCGTCGCCCGGCCGGATCGAAATGTAGGCGATCTACGTTCTGCATCGGTCAAGGGGTAAGGGGCGGCAAATCATGGGGGAGGCTTTCCTTCCGCGCCAAACGGAGCGCCAAGGCCATGGGGTCATGACGCCAAGCTGTACGCTCATTCCAGCGCGACCAATCGACACCGACAGTCGTTGCATGCCGGAACGCCCCGATAGCCAATTCGTGAAGATCAGTTTCATCCGAAATGTGGGCGAGAACTTTCGGCAAGTCGCTCCAATAACCCACCTTGGCTCTGGCGGCGATAAACGCCAAGAACCCCGGCCCGCCGCCCTCGGCGGTTTCCCGAATGGCGGCTACGCCGCTTTCCTCCGGTGTACACTTGTCAAAGCCGAGCAGCCAAGGAACGGCATTCATCGGAATCTGCTGCTCATGCAGACTGGTGTAAGAACGATCAGCAAGACAATTCAGACGTTCTTGAATTTCTTCAAGGCAGGCGTGGACAAGTTCCTGTCCGCCGGCTCCGCCGACCTCCGCCTCGACCAGCGCGACCATTTCACGCGCCGGCAAATCGGCGAGGCCCGCGCGCATTTCCCGAAGCAAGTCGCCCCGCCGCTCCGTCTGGAGCGCACAGGCGGTCAGAGCCGTCAGGTCGTAAATGTATGGATAGCGCGCACGTTGGGCGTAGTCGGCCAGTAGGTTCAGTTCCACCGTGCGCGGCAGGTCGTCCAAGCGAAACGCTTCCCGGCTCGCCCGTCCTAAAATGCGATCAATCTGATCGGCGGGGCGGCGGGCGGTCACGGCATCCACAAGCCAAGCCTCATCCGGGCCGTTGATCAGGTCCGCAGGACTACCCCTATCAGCATCAATCAGCCATTTGTACGCCCAACGCCAAGCCTCCGGCGCCGGGCCGGCAAACCACGCGGCCACTTGGTCGAGCAGTTCTTCGCGGTAATCGCCGTGCTCAGGGCTTTGCCGCAAATGGCCGGCGAGGCTGGCGTGGAACGGGACGAGGCCGAGCGGCGTCTCGTAGAACAGATGGCGGATGGAGCGCAGCGCTTCCCGCATTTCATCCATTCGAAACTCGGATGGATCAATGACGCGGCAAAGGTCATCCTTTGGCCATGGAAACCTCGTCACCGCGAACAGGTGGAGTTGACGGCGCGCGCTTTCACTGATTCCACGACACAGGCTGTCATAATAGCTGCCGATTTCACCCGTCGGGCAGGCGGGAAGCGCTTCAATCTCCCACGAGAACGCCGGCGCGCCCTTTTCGATCAACGCCTCCAACGAATAGCGCAGATGCAGGGGGTGCCCCCTGGTCAACCGATGAAGAGCCGGAGCAGCGTCATCTAAGAGATAATCGTCGGCAGTCCCTCCACTTGCGCCACTCAGCCGATGGAGATTGTAACGCAGCAGTTCGCGTACGGCTGTTTCGGTCAGGCGCGGCAGCGACCGCCACGAATCACGGGGCGCATAGCGGTTTAAACGCTCCGGCACTGCATTATTAAGCGGCTGGGTTCCGATCAAGACACACACGCCGTCCGGCGCGGGCAACAGCAGCTCGAACAGTCGCCTCAGCTCATCTGAGGAGCCTTGCTCCCGCCACACGTGATCAAGCCCGTCAACGATGACGATCAGTTTGTTGTTTCGGCTGCGCGCCGATTCGCCGGCGGCGTTCAGCCAATCGCCAAATCGGTCCACTGTCGGGTTAAGATTCCCCTGATCGCCCAACAGGTCGGCATGACGGCGTTGAAGCTGCGCCATTAGGGCGTCGAGGACGACCGTGTGGGAAAAGCGATCCTCCGCCCGCTCCCGCGCCGCCATGAAATAATGATGGCGGATGACCGGAATATTTCGTTCTGCAAGATGGCGGGTCAGGTGACTGAGAAAGGTGCTTTTCCCGAAGCCGGGGCCGGCGGCGAGAACAACCGCCCCGGCGTCAGGCCGCAAAAAATCCGCCACAAGCGCATCGCGCATGGCTTCATCCGGCAGGACATAATCCGCCGGCACGTCAAAATCCTGCGATAACGCCTTGGGCACGCGCCACAAAGCCGCACGCCGCACGTCCTCAAGAGCAATGCGCCCATTTTCGCCGGCGCGGTCACGCCGTATCGCCCATGTGCGCGCCGCTTGCCGCAAGCCGGCCCAGCCCTCCTCAGTGCCCCCGAGAGCCCGCATGAACCGCTCTTTCAGCGTTTCTTCGAACGGTTCGTAACCCGGCAGATCGAGATGGAAGTCGAATCCTGCGAAGAAAACTCGCGCCTTTTCCGCCCCACCCAATTGCGCCTCAATCTTGCTGCGGAGAGCGGCATCACCGATGCAATCAAGCTCGATACGCCGACTGACCAGCGCAGATTTCAGGTCCGGTTCCGGCTTGCGGTTGGTGTAGAGGCCGGCTTCGACGATTTTACCTTCGTCCAGTTGCTTGTCCCGTGAGCGCGCCCAATGTTGCAGCATTGAGGGCAGTAACTTTCCTTTGCTGTTCTTTTTCTGTTTGCATAGCCAGTCCCATGAACCGGCGTAATCCGTTTCGTCGGGATCAACCGTATGTTTCATCTGACGGCAGACCAATCCACCGTCGGCGCGCTTGGCGACCACGTCATCCAGCGCGCCGGCCTCTCCATACTCGAACCGCACCCATTCATAACGTTCGGGGTGCTCAAGCCACTCGAGCAAAACTTCGATGCCCCAGAGATCCTGGTATTCGTCGCCGGCGCGTGAGGCGCCGTGAGGGCTGAAGGTGGATTTGCGAGGGGGCATAAGGGCTGCAACTCAAAGAAATGCATATCCGATCAATATGCCACTTATCCGCCATCCATGAACAGCTTTTGGGGCAGTCCGGATTGAGGCGACACCGCAAACGCTACCTTCCCTGTGGACATGTGGATGATCGGCTGCGCCGAACGACTCCGCTTCCCCCGCTTTCCGGGGCAAGCCCGAAAAACGGGGAAATGCTCACCTTCACCCACATCCCCACAGGTGCCGACAACCCGCATCCTCGTTTAATTTTGGCTCTATTGACCCTAATGGCGCGCCGTCGCCGTCAACTGCGCCAACCGCGTCTCCCACATCTCCAGGGCTTCCCGGCGTTCTTGCGCGTAGTCATGGCGGATGTAGACGGCGGTCACGCCCTTTATCGCCCCGCTGCGGTGATTGATGAGCCTGTCCACCACGTGGGGCGGCACATTCATGCCCGCAAGTTGGGTGGCGACGGTGCGGCGAATATCGTGAAATCGCCAGTTTTCCGGGGCGGGGACGTCTTCACCGAATTGCCGCCGCAAAGCGGACAGAACCAGGCCGTCCAGGGTCTCCTTGGCTCCGCTGAAACCTGAAATCGGCGAGTAGCCGGTGGTGGTGAAGACGAAGGGGCTTAGCGTCCGTTTCGGCGCTTTCGGGTCAAGAATGCGCGGCGCCCTTTCCAGGATCGTCACGGCGGAAGCGGACAGATGCACTTGGTGAGCCTGCCCGTTCTTCGCCCGTTCCTTAGGAATCGTCCATAGCCGGGCTTCGAGATCGACCTCCGCCCAGCGCATTTCCGCCACTTCGTCACGCCGTTGGCCGGTCAGCATCAGCAGGCGGATAAAATCGCCGAAGGGATAGTCCATGGATAAGGCGGCGCGCCAAATAAGAACAATTTCAGCATCCGACAACACCCTGTCACGCGCAACTTCCGCTGTCGGCGCTTTCACGCCCTGGCAGGGAGAGGCCTCCAACATGTCGCGCTCGACGCACCAGTTGAACAGCTTGCGGATTGCCGCAAGGGTCCGGTTGGCGTGAACCGGTCGTCCGCTGTCCACGATGGCGTCCAGAAGGTCGATGACGTCGCGACGGCGTATCTCCTTAATCGGTCGCTTTCCCCATGCCGGCGCGACGTCGCGATTGAGCAGGCGGGCCGTCTCCCCCCACGCCTTGTTGTTCGGCTTGGCGTAACGTTCGATGAACAGTTCCGCCACATCGGCGAACAAATCGGCCTCCGGCGCATGCCGGGCGACTGTTTTGGCGGATTGCGGGTCGGTTCCTTCAGCGATCATCCGCAGCAGTCGTTCGGCTTCCTGGCGGGCCATGTCCGGCGTCCACGGCGAACCGTGCTTGCCGATGGTGTAGCGGCGCAGCTTTGCGGCAAAGCGGTACTGGAGGACATAAATCCGTCCTCCGGTAGGCGTGACCTTCAAGCCGAAGCCCTTGACCACGCCGTCCCACAGGAATTGGTCCTTTTCGGCGGGCTCGACGCTATCGACCACCCGCTTGGTCAATCGCACGCTCATATCTGACGCTCTCCCCAAACCCGAATTCAGCAATCATCCAGCAATCACCTGAACGGCAATTCGCGGATAACCACAGAAACAGGCTGCCGGATATATACATGTAAATCAATTAGATAATCAGCTACAAGAACGCCGATAGCGGTAGTGGAAACAGGAACCATCAGACTGGGGGTCTGGGGGTCGCAGGTTCAAATCCTGTCGCTCCGACCATTTATTTCAAGAATGATAAAAGGGGCTTCGCAGCCCCTCCTAGTTTGTCCGTTCAGTGACCATCGTTTTTAGGAAGCGTCTTGCGATTAAACTGAATTTTAAATCCGTCTGGAACGGGTTTGAAGGGTTTCGAAGGCGAGCGATGGCAGCTTTGAAATTGACGCAGCGCCAGCACATCAATTTCCCCAATCACGCAATAATCGGCTATTCCTCCCTTAATACGTAATACGTCCCGCATCCAGCTATCCTTATACGGCGCTCGAATTCGACTATCGCCGTATTCACGATCATTGCACTGAATAATGTATGCATGTATATCAAGCGCAGACGATTCAATTAATGAATTAAAGGCTTCGGTGTCCTGGTTCCATTCAGGAATAAATAATGCGTCTATTTCGCCGCGAAGCGCGTCCCGGTATTTTATATTTGTCAACTCGCTACAAATAAGAAATGAGAATCGAAAGCCACTGTGCTCAATAATCGGCGGCGTTTTCCAAGGCGTGCGAGGATTCATTTTCAAATTCGCCAATCGCCACAACTCTTGTTCCTCGTGTATGGCCGGCCGCTGCTTATCCTGACAATAAATTGTAAAGGATGGGAAGCCGAAGCCATCATGAGAAAGCGCGGCCCAAACCTGATTGCTCACCCGTTGCTTAGAAGCGTGCAGATACTCAACACCGGCAATCAGTGAAATTCCTCTTCCCTGTAGTTTACGGGCGATACGAATGAACCAATGTGCTGGCATTGATAGTTCGGGCATTATTAAATAATGGCACCCGCGCGGTTCCGAAATTATGTTATTTAATAGTTGGTTTAAACGGGCGTAACGTAAATGATCCGGGTCATTCATGCGTTTGACCGCCGCAATCCAGCTATCATAGCGCGTTTTCCAGCTTGTCACCGCAATATTATGTTTATTGCGAGGCGTTCCGTCGGGGATGTGAAGGACGCCTTTGCGATCATAGCAGGGCACTCTGTCATTTGGAGTGAACCCTCTCAATGCCAGCATGACATCTTTGACGGCTTTCTGTTGCTCTTTTTTATAAACATCCTGTCTTATAATACTAATTTCTGAAATATTGAATGGCCGCGTCGGGAAAACCAGATCGTTAGGCAAATCGGTGAAGCGAATCCATTTGGCGAGCTCTTTGCAGCCATCTTCGATTTTTTTCGGAAGATACTGTGAAAAATTCTCCTTTAATACAGTGAACTTAACTTTCTTTCTTGCAGGAATTCCTCGTTGGGATATCACTCCAATGGGCAAGCCGATCAATCGGAACGGCATATAACCAAGGTCATATGAGAAAAATCGTAAGTGCTTATGTTGGTTTATTTTTATACTTTCATCAAATTTTAAATTTTTAACGCCTTCCTCATCAGAGTTTTCGCCTTTTACCTCAAGGTTTTTTATTTTTTTAACAAAATTCTCCCACAAAATCTTTCCATTTTTTGATATTTCTGGTGGAAAAGCTGATATAACAGCCTCATAAATTATTGTAAGCGTATTGCTGTACCATTTATTGATATTTTTATGCGGTGAACTAGCGTCATTATTATTCTTTACTGATTTTATTGTTACAGTGCAGCGCTTTTTTATATCTTTATATATATTTTTTAAAGCCTTTAAAATTTCGTAGAGCCTGTCAAAATCTTCGCAAGCGACCGCAAGCTTTACGACTCTTGGCAAATATATCGCGAGATCAAAAAATTTGGGCAACACCATGACATGCTCGGCAAATGCGGAAAGGAAGGCATGTCGATGTTCTTTCCAGGCGTCGGGAGTAAGATCCCGCTCATAGGCTTCAAAGTCGCGTAGTTTGAGCGCGAAGCCAGCTCGACGCATCGTCAGCGTGTCGGTCTTACGCAGGCTGTCGGCCGTTTCGCCGTCGGCTTGCGTTGCGGCTAGTAGATCAGTGCCGACATGGCTTGCAGATTTCGGTAAACAGGGCATGCCGCGCCATTCGCTTGCCCGTTCTTGAATCTGAGAGGCGAGCGCGTCAATGAAAATCTCCCCTGTCGCTCCAGAGATTAAAAATATTTTATTCTTCTTGCTCGAAAAAACAATTTTACTCTTGCTCTCATCTAAATATTTTGTTTTAAATTTTATTTCTTTTCCCTCGTTATTTGATTGGCTGCCTTCATTGTCATTTTTCGATGCAATTTTTTTATCACTACGCGTGGACAGCCATTTCCAAAAATCATCACCTGCTTTTATATTGGATCCATTTTCCATTACCATAATTATATCGTCAACGTATCTTCCATAGTATAATGGAACAACATGTTCTTTAATCAACCGATCAAATTCGATAAGCGCCATATTAGCAATAATCGCTGATGCTGGCAGGCCAACAGGCCAGGGCTGTTCAACGCTACATGATGCGGCATTTTAGGAGAGGAACC
>CALGOL010000594.1 GCA_937960755.1 uncultured Azospirillum sp. | reverse complement strand
GGGCGTCTCGGTGACCGCCGCCGCCGCTTCAGCCCGGCGCGCCGCGGGAACCGGCGCAAGGCGGTCCGTTGGTCGGCAAACCGCCGCCGCCCAATCCCGCCGCCGATAAGGCGACGCTGGACGCATTGTCGAAAGCCATCCGCGACGCCGGCTTGGCCGATAAGATTAAACTGCCCGATGCGCCGTCGGATGGCGGGGTGGAGATGAAACTGGACGATAAAAAGCCCGCCGCTCCGGCGACGGGCGGAAAGTGACGCGACCTCGTGACGATTTTTTCCCTCGCCCGCGCGCCCGAAGTCGCCGACGTGGTTCGCGCCGCGGCGCTTGAACATGTCCTGCCCTATTTCCGGGCGCCCGATCGCATCGACGTTCGGCAAAAAACCGGCCCGACCGACCTTGTCACCGCCGCCGACTTGGCGTGCGAACGCGCTTTGACCCCGGCTTTGTCGGCGCTGCTGCCCGGCAGCGGCGTGGTGGGGGAGGAGGCGGCCGCCGCCGACCCGGCGGTTTTAGACGCGCTGGGCGCCGATGCGCCGACCTGGATTATCGATCCGGTGGACGGCACGATGAATTTCGCCAACGGCCGGCCGACTTTCGCTGTGCTGGTGGCGTTGGCGGCGGGCGGGGAAACGCTGGCGGGCTGGATTTACGATCCCATCGCCGACCGCATGTCGTGGGCGGTGAAGGGGGAGGGGTGCTACACCAACGGCGAACAGGTGGTGGCGCTGGGCGCGGCCGGGCCGGGCGCGCCGCCGCATGAAGTGTCGGGCGCCATATCTTCCCGCTTCTGTTCGGCCGAGTTGGCGCAAAAACTACGCCGCCGCGCCAGGGAGCTGCGCCAGTCCCATTGCCTGGGCAGCGCCGGACAGGAATATCTGCATTTGTTGGACGGCCGCTTGCAGGCGGCGCTCTATCACCGGCTGATGCCGTGGGACCACGCCGCCGGGGTATTGATGTATCAAGAAGCGGGCGGCTACGTCGCGCTAACCGATGCTGAACAGCCCTACGAGCCGCGCGCCGACATTGACGGCGGCGCGCTGTTGGCGGCGGTCAATCGCGACACATGGCTGGGTCTGCGGGACTTCCTATTCGCAGACTGATCGGTCGGCGGGTCAGGCGCGGATCGACTGCACGAAGCGGTCGGCGTCGGCCTCCAACTGCTTGAATTCCTCAGACAATTGGGTGGCGGCGAACATCATCTCCACCGACGCCTTGCCAGTCTGCGCCGCGGTCAGCGCCATCGCGCCGACGCTTTCAGTCACTTGGTCGGAATTGCCGCTCGCCCGTTCCACCGCATCGGCGATTTTGCGCGTCGCCTGCAACTGCGAGGCCACCGACGACGACACCTCCGACGACAGCGTCGCAACCTCCTCAATCGCGCTGCGAATGGCGCGGATGATGCCGACCACTTGACCGCTGGCGCTCTGGATCGCCGTCACTTGGCCGCCGATTTCGTCGGTGGCTTTGGCGGTCTGGCTGGCGAGGTTTTTAACCTCCTGCGCCACGACGGCGAAACCTTTGCCGGCTTCCCCGGCCCGCGCCGCCTCGATAGTGGCGTTGAGCGCCAGCAAATTGGTTTGCCCGGCGATGGCGTTAATGAGCTGAACGATTTCGCCGATGCGCTGGGAGCTTTCCTCCAACCCTTGCAGGGCGTGATCGCTGTCGCGGGCGTGAGTGACGGCGCGTTGCACCGCGCGGCCGGCATGATCGACGCGCCCGCCGATATCGCCGATGGACTCGGTCAGGCTGCGCGACACGTCGTTGACGATGCCGACGACTTCGGTGGTCTGTTCGGCCTTCTCCGACGTGTCCACCGCCTGCAGGCGCATTTTTTCGGCGGTTTCCCGCAGCACTTGGGCGCCTTGGCGGATTTTTTCCGCAGCGTCGCCCACCGTTTCCAGCACGCGGCCGAACGCGACGTCAAAATCTTCCGCCACCGCGTGCAGCGCGTGTTTGCGTTCCCGCTCAGCGCGGCGTTCGTTCTCGCGCGCGTCTTTCTCCAGTTGCCGGGTGCGGTGCAGATTGTCTTTGAACACCTGAACCGCGCGCGCCATTGACCCGATTTCATCGCGCCGCGCCACCCCCGGCACCTCCGCCGCCTCGTCGCCGGCCGCCAGCCGTTCCATCGCGCGCTCTATCAGGCGCAACGGAAAAGTGATCGAGCGCGCCACCAACAGGCTCGACGCAATGAAAGCCAGCAACAGAGCGGCGCCGATGTAGGCGACGTTGCGCACCACCTCGTCCCGCACGGCGGTCTGCTCCGCCACCGCCGCCGACATGCCTGAATTGGCGATTTCCAGCAGATGGTCGAAGCGCGGGCCGAGCGCGGTGAAGGCTTCATTGAACGCCTTGACCTGCTCCTTGAACTTCTTGGACGCATCGACAAAGGCGCCGAGATCAGCGCGGTATTGCCGGGCCAGCGCTTCAAGTTTTTGCGCCGTCGCTTCGTCGAGGCCGGAGTCGGATAGGAAATAGACGAATTCGTTAAAAGCCTTGCGCTGCCCCGCCAGCAACTTGTCGTCGCCGTAGATGATGAAGTCTTTCTCCATCTTGCGCATCGCCTCCATCCGGCTGAGCAGCCGGTCGGCGCTGGGCCAGAGCTTTAACTCGTCCTCCACCGATTTCGCCGACAGCCGCAATGCGCCGCGCAATCCCTGTTCGTCGTTGAGGCCCAGGGTCGACGCGCCGCCCAGCACTTCTTTAAAGCGGGCGCGCAAGGCCTCCAATCCAGCCGACAGGTCGGCCATATCGCCGCCGTTGAACATCTCCCCCGCTTCCGACTGGGTTTGCCGCAGCAGCTCGGCGATCGCGGCGGCGTTCTTCTCAAATTGGTCGGCGGCCGCCACATCCCGATCCGTGACGAAGCGCAAAGCTTGAAAGCGCAGCCGTCCGGCCAGTCGCTCCACCCCGACGATCTGGTCGGCGACGACGCGGAACGCCTCCAGCTTGGCGGCGGCGGCGAAAATCCGATTGGCCCCCACCGTCACCGCGCCCCCCAGCAAGCCGACCGTCAACAGCGACCCAACGACGAGGACGCCGATGCGCCGCCCGATGGAAAGGTGAGAGAGCATGACGGCGGCCCCTATCTGCACTATGAAGACGCGACAATGGAACTAGGCGGGCGCCTCGTAAGGCGATCACCGGGGCCTTAGACATACACGGCCGTCGATGACGGTTTTGTGTCGGATCAATGACGGCTGTTTGGCGGTTGATCGAACGTTTTTGTGATCGAGCGCTTTTTCTTAGAGGCGTCGCATGGATTTCATCGCGTCAAAACTGTTGTGGGCGCTGCTCGACCCGGCAAACGCCGTGGTCTTGGTTTTGTTGGCGGCGTTCTGGCTCACCGGCCGGCCGTCGCTCGGCCTCCGGGGCGTCGGAAGGACGCTGCTTGGCTTGGCGGCGGGTTTTTTGCTGGCGACAGCGACGACGCCCTTGTCGGATTTGCTGGCCGAACCGCTGGAGAACCGCTTTCCGCCGCCCGTCGCCCTGCCGGACGATCCAGCGGGAATTATTGTTTTGGGCGGCGCGGTGTCGCCGCCGCTCAGCCGCGCCCGCGGCCAACCGGCGCTCAACGCC
>CALGOL010000593.1 GCA_937960755.1 uncultured Azospirillum sp. | reverse complement strand
AGCGCCAAGTCGCCCGCCGCGGCTGGCGGCGGCGGCGTCCAGCGCGGGCGCTGCACCACATTGGCCCAGTTGTGCCCCATCCAGACGATGACGGCGACGAGATGGACGCCGCGCAACAGCGCCTCAAAAGCGGGGGCGTCCATCATCGCTTACATCCCCTCGGTCTGGCGCGCCCGCATCTGCAACGGCGCTCGGCAGGCGTCGCCGCGTTCCGCCGCCTGGGCCAGCGCGGCGTCGATCAAATGGCGGTGCGGCGATTTCGAGCACACCGGGTCGGCGTTGGCGGCGTCGCCGGTGAACAGAAACGCCTGACAACGGCAACCGCCGAAGTCTTTCGCCCGCTCGTCGCAACTGCGGCACGGGTCTTTCATCCAGCCGTCGCCGCGGAATTTTTGAAAGCCCGGCGATTCCTTCCAAATCCAATCCAGCCCGCCGTCGCGGACGTTGGGGAAATCGACGCCTTCAATCAGCCGCGCCTCCTGGCACGGCAACGCGGTTCCATCCGGCGCAATGGTGAGGTGAATGGCGCCCCAGCCGTTCATGCAGGCTTTCGGCCGGCCGTCGTAGTAATCGGGAATGACGAAGTAGATCGTCATTTTGCGCCCCAGCCGGGCGCGGGCGGCTCGCACCGCGGCTTCCGAGCGCGCCAATTGCTCGCGGGTCGGCAGCAGTTCCGACCGGTTCAGCATCGCCCAGTTATAATATTGCAGATTGGCGAACTCGAGATACTCGACGCCCAAATCTTCCGCCAGTTCGATCAACGCTTCGGTCTGGTCGATGTTGAAACGGCTGACCGGCACGTTCAGCACCATCGGGAAGCCTTGCGCCTTGATTTCGCGGGCGATGGCGATTTTGTGCGCCCAGACGTCCAAACCCACCAGCTTGGCGTTAAGTTCGGAATCGCACGCCTGCAAGCTAAGCTGCACCTGCTTCAGCCCCGCCGCCTTCAGCGCCGCCAGCCGTTGCGGGTTCAACCCGACGCCCGAGGTGATGAGGTTGGTGTAATAGCCCAGCCGGTCGGCTTCCCCCACCAGTTCCTCAAGATCGGGGCGCAGCATCGGCTCGCCGCCGGAAAAGCCAAGTTGCAAGGCCCCCAGCCGCCGGCCTTCCCGCAGCACCGCCTTCCATTCTTCGGTCGTCAACTCGTTGCGGTATTTGTCGAAATCCACCGGGTTATTGCACCACGGGCATTTCAGCGGACATTTATAGGTCAGCTCCAGCACCAGCCAGAGCGGCATGCCAAGTCCGTCAAGACTTGGTTCTGATCCAGCCTTGGGCATGAGCCGTCTCCATGAATTCAAGCACGTCGGAGGAAAGGTCGGCGTCGCCGTAACGCGCGCTCAACAGCGCCGCGATGTCGGCGACGCTGCGTTCGCCGTCGACGGCGCCCAGGATGGCGCCCGCCGGGCCGTTCAGCTTCACCACCCCTTCGGGGTAGAGCAGGACGAACGCCTGCTGCGGCTCCTCCCAGCGGAACAGATACATCGGGTTCATTTCGATCACGGTTCGCAGGCCGGGGGGCGGCAAGTCGGCGGGCGGCAAGTCGGGGGCAAACATGTCGGCTCCTGTCGCAAGGGTAAGGCGAAGGAACAACGAAGAGACGGTGGGGAACGCCGCCTCTTCGCCATTATTCGCGGCCGGGCTTAGCGAACGTAAACGTAGGCCGTGACTTCAAAGCCCAAGCGCAGGTCGCAATAGGCAGGCTTTTCCCATTTCATCAGATTTTCTCCTTCCCTGAACGCGCCGCCGACGGGCTGTAAGCGGCGGTTATTTGATTATGTTCAGGCGGAGCAGGCGAACAATTGGGCCAAAGGACGATGCGCCACTTGACTTTTACTTGGCGAAGAACACCCGCCTCTTGACCGGCGTCAAGGACCGGCGCGGCCCCGGAGACCGCGGTCAATGTATCGGATTTTATTCCTTGACTGCCGGGATATGTTCTGTTTATGTTCTTCTCGTCAACGCCGCTCTTGTGTCCGGGCTTTCCCGCTTCCCTCCGGGAAAAGCCAAACACCGTCGCGGCGTTGGCGGTTTCCTCCCGCAACTTTCCCTGAAATCAGTCCTATCCGCTGAAAGATTAACCTTTCACCGTCATTCCCGCGAAGGCGGGAATCCACCTTTTCAGCAACGTTTCTCACAAGGTGGACCCCCGCCGGAGTTTATCCCCGCGAAGGCGGGGGCGGGGGTGACGAAGGTTAATATTTAGGAAGATTGGTATCAGGCCCCAACTTCAGGAGGGCGGCGCGCATCCCCCGGCGCGTCGCCCTTTTTCTTTTCATCCTTCCCGAGCATTAAGGATTTTAAACCGATGTCCACGTCGATCGCTCAAGCTTTCGTCAAGCAGTTCGAACGCGAGGTCCACGACGCTTATCAGCGCATGGGCTCAAAACTGCGCAACACCGTGCGCTCCAAGAACAATGTGCAAGGCGCCTCCACCGTCTTTCAAAAAGTCGGCAAGGGCGCCGCCTCCACCAAATCGCGCCATGGCGCGGTCCCGGTGATGAACGTCGATTTCGAGCCGGTGGAATGCCTGCTCTATGATTTTTACGCCGGCGACTGGGTGGACAAACTCGACGAACTGAAGACCAACCTCGACGAACGCCAGATCATCGCCAGCGCCGGCGCCTACGCGCTGGGGCGCAAGACCGATGAATTGATTATCGCCGAACTGGACAAGTCGCAGCGCTTCGCCGGTGAAGAAACCGACGGCCTGACCAAGGCCAAGGTGCTGGAAGCGTTCGAGTTGCTGGGCTCGGCCGACGTGCCCGACGACGGCCAGCGCTATTGCGTGGTGGGCTGGAAGCAGTGGAGCCAGTTGCTGGGCATCGAGGAATTCGCCTCCAGCGACTATATCGGCCCCGACGAATCGCCGTGGCGCGGCGCCCAGGCGAAGCGCTGGCTGGGGGCGACGTGGCTGCCCCACTCCGGGCTCAACGTCAAGAACGGCGCCCGGCTGTGCCATTGGTTCCACAAGACCGCGGTGGGCCACGCCGCCGGCTCCGACGTCAAGACCGACGTGACGTGGCACGGCGACCGCGCCGCCCACTTCGTCAACAACATGATGAGCCAGGGCGCCTGCCTGATCGACCCGTTGGGCGTCGTCACCCTGCGCTGCCTCGAAAGCTGATCTTCTCCCCGTTTTTTCAAAGTGATAAGGAGGCTCCGCCGATGAGCTACGATTCCCAGAACCTTTCCGTGCTGGCCTACGCCAACGGCTTCACGCTGTGGCACTACGCCACCAAAGACGCCGCCGACGATGTCGACGACGCCGGCTATTTCGACGAGGCCGCCGGCATGCTGCGCAAGGGCGACATGATTATGGCCAATGTCGACAGCGACGGAACCCCGGCCGCCGGCCTGTTCGTCGTCACCGCCAATACGGACGGCGAGGTCGACGTGACCAATCTGACGCCGTTCGGAACCAGCGACGACGATTAAGCCGGACAAGTTAACCTCTCCCCCCTGGGGAGAGGTCGGAGGCGACGCCTCCGGGTGAGGGGGCGACGCGACGTTCAGCCGAACAGCCCAACTCAGACGGCGCTTTCCTCCCCGCACGCATCCGCATCCGCCCCCCTCACCCAACCCTCTCCCCAGGGGCTATCGGATTCACACATCTTTTGCGGCTTTGATTTTCCTCTCTTTTTTCTCGTCACCCCCGCGAAGGCGGGGGTCCACCTCATCAGCGAAGTGGTTGAAAAGGTGGATTCCCGCCTTCGCGGGAATGACGAAAAATGGGCAAGATGCTGAGATGTGTGAATGCCATAGCCCCAGGGGGGAGAGGGCTAGACAGGACACCCCCCGCCATGGCGCTTTCCGCCGTCGGCTTGTGCTCGCGCGCGCTGGTGAAAATCGGCGCCGGCGCCATCGCCGACTTTGACGACGGGACGGCGGAAGCCGCCGTCGCCGCCGCCCTCTACGACACCGCCCGCGACGCGCTGTTGTCGGCCCATCCGTGGAACTTCGCCCAGCGCCAAGCCCGGCTGCCGCAACTGGCCGAAGCCCCGGCCGCCGATTACGCCCACGCCTTCCAGTTGCCCGCCGACTTCCTGCGAGCGATTTCCGCCGGGGCCGGGCGCGGCCGCGGGCTGGATTACCAAATCCGCGAGCGCGCCCTGCACACCGACGCGACCGACGTCCGCCTGACCTACGTCGCCCGCATTGACGAAGCGGATTTTCCGGCCTTCTTCACCCAAGCCCTATTGGCCCGTCTGGCGGCGGAGTTCTGCCTGCCGCTGACCGAAAATTCATCCCGCGCCGACGTGCTGCAAAAGCTGGCGGAATCGGAATTCCGCCGCGCCCGGCTGATTGACGGCCAGCAGGACCCGCCCGCCGGCTTTGAAGATTTCTCGCTGATTGAGGCGCGGTGGTGAGATGACCCGCATCCGTCAGTCCAAAACCAACTTCACCGGCGGCGAGGTTTCCCGCCGGCTGTTGGGCCGCAGCGATTTGCGCGCCTTCGACAATGGCGCGCTGACTTTGCGCAACGTCTTCATTCAGCCCACCGGCGGCGTCACGCGGCGCGCCGGTCTCGCATTTGTCGCGGCGGCCCGCGGTCCGGGCCGGCTGGCGGCGTTCGAATTCAACACCGAACAGACCTTTTTGCTGGTCTTCACCGCCGGCAAGATCGACATTTTTCAAAATAATGCGCTTGTCGCGACGGTCGACGCCCCCTGGACCGCCGAACAACTGGCGCAACTAAGTTGGACCCAGACCCCCGACACCCTGCTGGCGCTGCACCCGGACACAGCGCCCCGCAAACTGACCCGCGACGCCGCCGGGGCGTGGTCGCTGTCGGTGTGGACGCTGGCGGAAAAGGACGGCGTCGCCGGCAGTTCGTTTTATCGCTTCGCCGATCCGGCCGTCACCTTGACCCCGTCAGGGACCAGCGGGGCGATTGCGGTCACGGCGTCGGCCCCGGTATTCGATCCCTTGCAGGACGGCGCGCGGCTGCGCATCGGCCACAAGCAGTTGCTGATTACCGGCGTGGTTTCATCCACCCAAGTCAACGCGACGGTTAAGGAAACCTTGGCCAACACCGCGGCGACGACGGATTGGGACGAAGAAGCCTTCTCCAACCGGCGGGGCTGGCCGGTCTCGGCGGCGTTTCACCAAAATCGCCTAGTGCTTGGCGGCTCGCGCAGCCTGCCCAACCGCATCTGGATGTCGAAGTCGGGCGATTTGTGGAACTTCGACGTCGGCGAAGGGCTGGACGACGAAGCCATCGAATTCGCCATCCTGTCGGACCAAGTCAACGCGGTGCGGGCGCTGTTCGCCGGGCGGCATTTGCAAGTTTTCACCTCCGGCGCCGAATACATGGTGACGGGGGAGCCGCTGACCCCGCTCAACATCCAGGTCAAGCACCAGACCCGCGTCGGCTCGCCGGTCGATCACGCCCCGCCGCCCCGCGACGTCGACGGCGCCACCTTGTTCGTCTCGCGCTCCGGCAAGGAGATCCGCGAGTTTCTCTATACCGATGCGGAAGCCGCCTATCAGGCCAATGATCTGGCGCTGCTGGCCTCCCACCTGATTAACAACCCGGTGGACCAAGACTATGACAAGCGCCGCCGGCTGCTGTTCGTCGTCATGGGCGACGGAAGCCTTGCGACCTTGACGATTTACCGCAACGAGCAGGTCAACGCCTGGGCCGGGATATCCACCGTGGGGGCGTTTCGCTCGGTCGCGACGGTGGGCGACGACGTTTACGCGCTGGTGGAGCGCGCCGGGGCGTGGCTGGTGGAGCGTTTCGACGACGACATCCCCTTCGACGCCGCGGTCGAGGCGACCTCGCCAACGCCCAAAACCGCCTGGACCGGCTTTCATCATCTGGAAGGCCGCAATCTACGCACCCTGGCCGACGGCATGCTGGAAGGCGCCGCCGTGGTGCAGGCCGGCGCGGTCAATCTGACCGACGCCGCGTCTTCCCTGGTCGCCGGCCTGCCCTTCGCCCATGTGATCGAACCCTTGCCGCCTAACTTGCGGGAGTTGGGCGGCGACGGCCGGGCCTTGCGCGCGGCGGAAGTGATCTTCCGGCTGGAGGACACCCGCGCCCTGCGCGCCGATGTCGGTCGCGGGCTGTTCGACGTCCCG
>CALGOL010000592.1 GCA_937960755.1 uncultured Azospirillum sp. | reverse complement strand
CTCCTGGCCGATGCAGATGGACTCCAAGATCTGCGGCAGTTGCTCAACCTGACGGTAAATCTCCGCCGTGCCGATGCGCACCCCGCCGGGGTTGAGCACCGCGTCGGAACGGCCGTAGATCACCCAGCCGCCATGTTCGGTCTGGGCGATGAAATCGCCGTGGGTCCAGACGTTGGCGAAGCGCTCGAAATAGGCGGCGCGGTAACGCGAGCCGTCAGGATCGTCCCAGAAGCCCACCGGCATCGACGGGAACGGCTGGGTGCAAACCAGTTCGCCCTTTTCGCCCGCCGGCGCCGGCTTGCCGTCGTCGTCGAACGCCGCCACCGCTAGGCCTAAGCCGCGGGCCTGGATTTCGCCCTTCCACACCGCGCCTTCCGGGTTCCCCAGCACGAAGCAGGAAACGATGTCGGTGCCGCCGGAGATCGAGGCCAAATGCACGTCGGCCTTGATGGCGCGATAGACGTAATCGAAGTTCTCCGGCATCAGCGGCGAGCCGGTGGAGGTCAGCACCCGCACCGAGGCCAAGCTGTGGGTCTTGATCGGCTCGGCGTGGGCCTTTTCCAGCGTCTGGATGTACTTGGCCGAGGTGCCGAACAGCGTCATATTCTCCGCGTCGGCGTAATCGAACAGAATGTTGTGGTCGGGCGCGAAGGGCGAGCCGTCGAACAGCAGCAGCGTGCAGCCGGCGGCCAGCCCGGTGACCAGCCAGTTCCACATCATCCAGCCGCAAGTGCTGAAATAGAACAGCCGGTCGCCCGCCTTCAGGTCGCAATGCAGCTTGTGCTCTTTCAGGTGCTGCAACAGCGTGCCGCCGGCGCCGTGGACAATGCACTTCGGCTTGCCGGTGGTGCCGGACGAATAGAGGATGAACAGCGGGTGATTGAACGGCAGCCGTTCAAACGTCACCTCGGCCGCGGCGTATGGCGCCAGGAAGTCGGCGTATGACGCGCCCTTCGGCACGGCCGCGATATCGCCGCCGCCGGCGTAGGCGACGCACACCGCCGCCTTGACGCTGGGCAGGGCGGCCAGCGCTTCGGCCGCCTTGGCCGTCACGTCGTGCGCCTTGCCGTTGTACCAATAGCCGTCGGGGAAGAACAAAACCTTGGGCTCGATCTGGCCGAAGCGGTCCACCACCCCCTGCACGCCGAAATCCGGCGAACACGACGACCAGACGGCGCCAAGGGAGGCGGTCGCCAGCATCGCGGCCAGGGTTTCCGGCATGTTGGGCATATAAGCCGCCACCCGGTCGCCGACGCCAACGCCCAACGCGCGCAACGCCTGCTGCAAGCGGGAGACTTCGGCCAGCAGTTCGGCCTTGCTCCAGCGCCGCTTGACCTTGTCTTCGCCCCAGAACACCACCGCGTCATCCGGCGCGCCGGCCAGCAGGTTTTCCGCATAATTCAGCTTGGCGTCGGGAAACCAGCGCGCGCCCGGCATCTTGTCGCCGTCGATCAGCACCCGTTCCCCCGGCTCGCCGACCACGCCGGCCCAATCCCACACCAGCCGCCAGAAGCTTTCCGACTGGTCCACCGACCAGCGCCACAGATCGTCAAAGCTTTCCAGCGCCAAACCATGGCGCTGGTTGACGAGGGCGCGGAAAGCCGCCGGGGCGCCGGCGGCGACGCGCGCCGGATCGGGCCGCCACAGCGGTTCAGCCGCGGGCGGGGCAGAGTCTAGCGAAGGAGAAGCGGTGTTCGTCATTACCTAACGCCTCTGTTATATGCGAATACGCTACCCTTATATCACAACACAGGCAAGTTAAGGAAACCATCCCGCCGCTTGCCCGCCCGCCAACGCAATCATCTTGCGCCGCAGGATCATTCGGCAACGTTGCACAATCGCCCAAAGCAATCCCGCGCCGCCGCCGGAAGCCCTCTCCCCCCTGGGGAGAGGGTTGGGTGAGGGGGAAAACGCCGCCAAATCATAACTTTTCTCCGGCCATCCGGCCGTACGCCCCCTCACCCGGAGCCTCCGGCTCCACCCTCTCCCCAGGGGGGAGAGGGACGCTTTTCTTCGCCCCGTTGGCCCGCCCCAATTGGGCGGAAATCCAGTCGCCGGTTTCCGCCAACGCCGCCAGATCGACGCCGGTTTCAATCCCTAAACCGTGCAGCAGCACGACCACGTCTTCGGTCGCCACATTGCCGGTCGCCCCCTTGGCGTAAGGGCAGCCGCCCAGTCCCGCCACCGAGGCGTCGACCGAGGCGACGCCCAAATCAAGGCACGCCTTGATGTTGTCCAGCGCCCGGCCGTTGGTGTCGTGGAAGTGCAGCGCCAGCTTTTCGGCCGGAACCTTCGCCGCCACCGCTTCCACCATGGCGCGGGCTTTCTCCGGCGTGCCCACGCCGATGGTGTCGCCCAAAGACACCTCGTAGCAGCCCATACCGGCCAGCGCCGCCGCGACTTCCGCCACCTTTTCCGATGCGATCTCGCCGTCGTAGGGGCAGCCCAGCACGCAACTGACGTAGCCGCGCACCTTCAAATCCAGCGCCAACGCCGACGAGACGACGGGGCGGAAACGCTCCAGGCTCTCCGCCACCGAACAATTAATGTTCTTTTGGCTGAAGCCTTCCGACGCCGCGGCGAAGACGGCGATTTCCTTCGCCCCCGCCGCCAACGCCTGCTCCAGCCCTTTCAGGTTGGGGACCAACACCGGCAAGTCGCACGAAAGGTCACGCACCGCCGCCAGCACGTCGGCCGAATCGGCCATTTGCGGCACCCACTTGGGCGACACGAAGGCCCCGGCCTCCACCGATTGCAGCCCGGCCGCCGCCAGCCGGCGGATCAATTCCACCTTCACCGCCGTCGGCACGATGGTCTTTTCGTTTTGCAGCCCGTCGCGCGGGCCGACCTCGACAATGCGGATGGATTTGGGCCACATGCTCACGGCGCGCTCTCCTTCGCTTGGAAGGCGATCAACTCCGCCCCGTCCTCGACCTGATCGCCCACCGCGAAGCGCACCGCTTCGACGACGCCGTCGTCGGGGGCTTTCATGGTGTGCTCCATCTTCATCGCTTCCAGCACCATCAACGGCGCGCCCTTGGCGACTTCGTCCCCGGCCTGGCAAAGAATGGCGACCACCTTGCCCGGCATCGGCGCGACCACCCGGCCGCCCGGCGCTTCCTGGGCGGAGGCGTCGGCCAGCGCGTCCACCACCTCCAGCCGATGCC
>CALGOL010000591.1 GCA_937960755.1 uncultured Azospirillum sp. | reverse complement strand
GCGCGTCGGCGATGCGGGTCAGCAAGGGGGTCAGCGGGTGGGCGGCGGCGGCCGCGTTGGCGTTGGTCACGATGCTTGCTCTTCTTCGGTTTGCGCATTCGCCGCCGCGACGGCGGCGCGGCCGGCGTCGGTCAACCGGCACACCAGCCAGTCGGGTTTCAGCGGATTGTCGAACCAGCGTTCGGCCCAGCCGGCGGCGATGCAGGCTTCCACCACTTGGCGGCGCACCTGGGCGCCGTTGTCCTCAAACAGCGGCAGCTTGCCGCCCGGCTGGTCAAGCCCGCGGGACAGCCAAGCCCGTTGCGCCGCGCTGGGCGGCCGGCGGCGGGGGGATTTCGGGCCGTGGGGTTTGGGAAAGCGCGCTGCGGTCATGGGGCCGGCGACATTTGGCGGAAAGGTTGGGCGCGGGGTATGGTTTCAGGTGCGACGGAGCATAACGGCTCCGCGCTTTTAGTCCTAGCGAAAAGGCCGCCTCCATGACCGCCTCCATAACGACTCCCGACCGCCCGGTTTTGCTTTACGTCACCGCCCCCTCGCGCGACGCCGCCCTGGCCTTGGGCCGCGCGCTGGTGGAGGAGCGGCTGGCGGCCTGCGTCAACGTGCTGGACGGCATGACCTCGGTCTATCGCTGGAACGGCGCGATTGAGGAAGCCCAAGAAGCCGTGCTGCTGGTCAAGACGATGGCCGGGGCTTACGCGGCCGCGGCGGCGCGCGTCCGCCAACTGCACGCTTATGAGACGCCGTGCGTGCTGGAGATTCCGCTGGGGCGCGGCGACGCCGATTACGTCGCGTGGCTGGCGGACGGGATTGCGGTTCCAGGCGTTAAGACGGAAGGCTGAGGATCATAGCCGGCATGCGCCACCCGCGCTGCCGGCTGGCGGCGGGATGTGAGAGCGTATGCGTCGTTCCGCCGCTCTCGCCAAAAGTTGCTGTAAATGTCAGTTTCCGCTTTCGCCGGTCCCGATCTCTCCGCCCGGTTGTCCGCCCGGCTGTCGGTCGGTTTTTCCTGGGTCGGCCACACGCTGATGCACATCGTCTCGGCGCTGTTCCTCACCGTTGTGCTGACGCTGGAAAAGGAATGGGCGCTGCCCTACGATGAGTTGATCCGGCTGTGGACCTTGGGTTCGCTGCTGATCGGCCTGGGCGCGCCGCTGGCCGGCTGGCTGGCCGACCGCTGGAGCGACGCCGGCATGATGGCGGTGTTTTTCTGGATCACCGGGGCCGGCGCGGTCTGGGCCGGGCTGGCCGCCGACCCGCACGGGCTGTGGCTGGGACTGGCGGTTTTGGGACTGGGCGCGTCGATCTATCACCCGGTCGGCATGTCGTGGATCGTTAAGAACGCCGCCAACCGCGGCGAGGCGCTGGGCTGGCTTGGCCTGTTCGGCTCGCTGGGGGTGGCCTTGGCGGGGGTGACGGCGGGCGGCTTGACCGATCTCGCCGGCTGGCGATCGGCTTTTCTGGTTCCCGGCGGCTTGTGTCTGGTTCTGGGCGCCGCTTTGACCTTGTGCATTGTCTTCGGGCTGGTGCGCGACCGGCGCATTGACGTCAAGCCGCAGGCGCAGCCCAGCCGCGGCGACGCCATGCGGGCGTTCTTCGTGCTGTCGGTGACGATGATTTGCGCCGGGCTGATGTTCAACGCCATGCAAGTGGTGCTGCCCAAGCTGTTCGGCGAGCGCTTGTCGGGCCTGTTGGGGGAGGGCGCTTTGGGGGTCGGCGGACTGGTGACGCTGGTTTACCTCACCGCCGCCATTCCGCAATTGTTGGGCGGCCGGCTGGCTGATCGCTACCCGCTGAAGCGCATTTACGTGATTTGTCTGGCGATTCAAACGCCGATGATGGCGCTGCTGGCGGTGCTGTCCGGCCTGCCGGTCGTGGCTGCCGCGGCCTTCGTCGTCATCGCCTCGCAAACCCAGATCCCGGCGGAAAACATGCTGCTGGCGCGCTACACCCCCGACCGTCACCGCGGGCTGGCCTTTGGCGCTAAGTTCATTTTGTCGTTCGGGGCCGGGCCGCTGGCGGTGCTGCTGACCGCGTGGTCCTACGAGACCTATGGCGGCTTCGCGCCGCTCTATATGGTTTTGACCGTGCTGGGGGCGACGGCGGCGCTGGCCGGTCTGCTGCTGCCGCGGGAAGCCGCGC
>CALGOL010000590.1 GCA_937960755.1 uncultured Azospirillum sp. | reverse complement strand
GGCGCGGGCGGCGGCGGCGGATCGCCTCGCCGCTTCCGGCGCGGCGTTGCAGGACGCGCCGACCTACGTCGATTTCGCCGATTGGGAGCAATTCGCGCGGGTGATGACCGGCGACCGTCTGGCGCTGCTGCGCCGGTTGCACCGCCGCCCCGGCGATTCCGTCCAGCAGTTGGCGGCGGCGCTGCGGCGCGACCCCGCCGACGTGCAAGCGGATATCGACGCCCTGCTGGAATGCGGGTTGATTGAACGGGACGCGGCGGGCGACTTGCGCGCCGATTACGACGGATTGCAAACCCGCATCGCGCTTTAGGCGCACAGGACGATCAGGTGTAAGGAAAAGAACCCTCTCCCGCCCCGGGGGAGGGTGGAGCCGAAGCCTCCGGGAGGGGGGCGTACGGTCGGCAGACCGGAAAAATCCTTTATCGGCGACGTTTTCCCCCTCACCCAACCCTCTCCCCAGGGGGGAGAGGGTTCTGGTTGCTTCGACCCGCGCCCCCGCCTTGCCGTTCGTCCGGCGTTTCGCCATAGTGGGGTGAGGAATGGAAAGGGCGGGCGATTTGCCTGTCGAGCATCCTTTCCTTCGGGAACCCTCGGCATTCGCACGCCCGGAATCGTAACGATCTTTTCACCTTCCACCGTCACCCCGGCGAAGGCCGGGGTCCAGAGCGATTCGAATACGTTGCTGAAATGCTCTGGATTCCGGCCTTCGCCGGAATGACGATGACAAGGTCAAAATCAGCCCAGAGCGCCAAATAAGCGAACGCCCGAAGATGTTTCCGTGTCGCCGCCTTGCCGTTCGCCCGGCGCTTCGCCATAATGGGGTGAGGAACGGCATGGATGGGCGTGAAAGTGGCGACGCGAAAAAGTGAAAGCCAAAAAATTGAGTTGCGCGACGCGCTGGGGGCGTGCCTGGAGGGCAAGCCGCGGGCAGTGGCGCAGGCCGTCGCGATCCGGGCGGCGTTGCGGGTGTTCCCGTTGGTCGGCGGCGGCGCGGCGGCGAAATTGGATACCCCGTTGCGTATTCGCCTGTTGCTCAAAGCTTCTCGTTGCACGCTGGTATCCTCGGTCGCCACCGTTGGAAACGCAACCGAGCATAATAGACGAGGCTACGCCTTTGACGACAACGACGACTCCGCCGCGGCCTTCGTCGTCGCCAGACCCCACTTCGACGCCGCCTTCAGCGCCTTAGCCGTCGCCATGGCCTTTGCTGACGGTAACGACTCCGCCGTTGCCGCCTTCTACGCCGTCTCCGCCGTAGCCGCCGCCGCCGCCGCCGACCCGGATTCCATCTGGACCGCCGTCGAAGCTGACTGCCAGCTCCTCGACGCGGGCAAGTCAGCCGACGAGGTGATGCGTCTGCCAATTTGGCACGGGGCTCCCCCCGATTGGGCGCGGGCGGCGTGGCGGGACGTCACCGAAAGCCAAGAATTGTTGGACGCCGGTTTCACCCCGTGGCTGCGCTGGTACGAGGCGGCGGCGGCGTTCGACGCCCCGTCGGCGCAAGACTATTTCGGTCCTGAACTTTCACGTAAAATCGCTTTGCAGCCAAATGAATGGTGGGAGCGCGGGGCGGAAGCGGTCAATACCGACATTGCCGAATGGCTAGTTTAAGAAAAGGTGCCCGACAAACAGTAAAGATTGGCGCAAGCGGCGCTGCAAGACGCCGCCGACCAAGCGAAAAACGCCCCAACCGAAAAGCTGCAAGAGGAACTGGCCGGCGACGCCATGGCGGCGGGCCACAACTTCGTCAAAGCCTCTGTCCAATGGGCGTTGCGGGAGGCCAAGGACATCGGCGCCGGCGCCTATAAGGGGTTTAAGCAAAAGACAATTGACGGCTTGGAGCAAGTCTGCTTGGCCTCGGCCGCCCTACTGCTGGGCTCCATATCCTTGCCGGTGGGGGCGGTGTTTTATCTCGCCGCCAACGGCCAGACGAAAATGCTGTTCGACGCCGTCAAGCGCATCGTCGACCGCGCGCTCAAGGGCGAGGATAAAAGCCCGCCCGGCGACGGATAGGGCCGCAGGCGGAAAAATCCGGCCATTCGGCGATTTCTGGTTTCACCGCACTGCAAAAAGGGCTAAACTGTTTTGAGCCGATACTAGTTGCATCATCAAGGATTCGCCATGCCGCTGCTGTTCTCCTACGGCACGCTTCAGCAAGGGGCGGTCCAACTATCGACATTCGGGCGCCTGCTGCATGGCCGCGCTGACCGGCTGATCGGGTACCATTTAGGCTTCGCGCGGATCGACGACCCGGAAGTCGCGGCGCTGAGCGGCGCCAGCCATCACCCCATCATCACGCCCGCCGCCATCACGCCCGCCGCCATCACAGATAGGAAGAGCGT
>CALGOL010000589.1 GCA_937960755.1 uncultured Azospirillum sp. | reverse complement strand
CGAGATTACAAGGTGACTGGAGTTCAGACGTGTGCTCTTCCGATCTGGTCGTAGCGACGGTGAATTCGCCGAATGGGAAAACGGCTGCCTGCTGCCGGAAGACCTCGATAACCCGCCGCCGCGGATCGTGACGGGCGCGCGGCTGCTGGCGCGGGTCGACTCGTTTCAGCGCGCCGCCCCGTCGTGCCGCGCCCATATTCGCGGCGTCTTGCTGGGGGGCGAGCGGGTGACGGCGTTGGCCGACAGCGGCGACGGCTGGGTGAAGGTGCGCGACCGCTGGGGCGCGGTTTACTGGGTGGGCGCCCGCTTGCTGGCGCCGGCGCCACAGCGCTGAACGGTTTTTCGCGCCGCTAATCGCTTTTGCGCCGCAGCGCTGGTATAAGCGCGGGCCGTCGACTTCGCCTTTCGCCATAACGGGACCCCCGGCCGATGCTAGAAACCTATTTGAACGCTGCGCTGCTGGGGCTGGTGGAGGGCTTGACCGAGTTTCTGCCGGTGTCGTCCACTGGGCATTTGATTTTGCTGGTGGATTTGATCGGCTTTCAGGGGCCGCCCGGCCGGGTGTTCGAAGTGGCGATCCAACTGGGGGCCATCCTCGCCATTTGCGTGGTCTATTTCCGCCGGCTGTGGGACGTGACGATCAATCTGGGGCGCGATCCGCGGGCGATGCGTTTCGTCGTCGCCATCCTGCTGGCCTTTCTGCCGGCGGCGGTGATCGGCGTTTTCGCCCATAAATTCATCAAGGAAATGCTGTTTAACCCGACCGTGGTTTCGGTGGCGCTGGTGGTCGGCGGCGTCGCCATTCTGGTGATCGAGCGTTTTTTGCCGACGCCGCGCTATCACGAGGTGGAACGTTTTCCGGCGACGCTGGCGCTGAAGATCGGCTTTTTCCAATGCATCGCCATGATTCCGGGCGTGTCGCGCTCCGGCGCCACCATATTAGGGGCGCTGTTGATGCGGGTCGACCGGCGCACGGCGGCGGAGTTTTCGTTCTTCCTCGCCATCCCCACCATGCTGGGGGCGACGGCCTATGATCTTTATAAGAACTGGTCGTCAATGACCGTGGACGACGGCGCGCTGATCGCCGTGGGCTTCGTCGTCGCTTTTGTCGCCGCGGCGCTGGTGGTGCGCACGCTGGTGGATTTTGTCGGCCGTTACGGCTTTTCGCCATTCGGCTGGTACCGCATCGCGCTGGGAAGCGCGATGCTGGTTTGGCTGCACCTGCTCTGATGGTTAGGGCAGGTCGCCGAATTGCTCGGGCGCGATCCCTTGCAAGGCGGTGACTTTGAAGCTGTAGCCGTGCGGACCGCCGATTTCGACGTCGTAGCGCAGCAGGGCGTCGACCTCGTTGCCCGCTTTGAAGGTGGCGACTTTCGGCGCCAGCCGGGGCAGGTCGGACGGCTTGCAATATTCCGACGCGGCGATGATGACCTCGTCGCCGGTCTGACAGGTGCGCGCCGCGGCGCCGTTGAGGATGCAGCAGCGCGACCCCGGCTCGCCGTAAATCACATAAGTCGTGATGCGGGCGCCGGAATTTTTGTTCCAGATTTCAACGAACTCCAGCGGCAGCAGACCGACCAGCGCGCATTGCTCCGGGTCCAGCGTGATGGAGCCATGGTAGTTGAGATCGGCGCCGGTGACGCGGATGCAGTGCAGTTTGGCGCGAAGAGCTTTAATCATCGGGGCCCGGACGTCGAACGGTTACGGAATCTTCACCGGGTGATAGAGCAAACCGTTCGCGCGGGCAACAGCTTGGACAGGGAGGACGGTCGCCGGCGGGCGTCCCAGCCCGATCATCCGACAACCGTCAAAAAATCCCCCGGCGCCGCCGCCGCCAGCAAGCGGCGCAAATCGGCCTCGTCAAACGCGACGCAGCCTTCCGTCGGCGCGCGCTCCGGCCGGGTCAGGTGAACGAAAACCGCTGAACCGGCGCCCGGAACCACCGGATCGTCGTTGTGGCCGATCACCAAAATCAGATCGTAAACCCCATCGTCGCGCCACAGCTTTTCATGGCGCGCCGGATAGGGCAATGCTACCGGGCGGTTATAGGCCGGGTCGGCCGGATCGTCGCACCAGCCGTCTTGCGGGCGAATGGCTTGCTTGGGCAAAGCGGTGACAGGCTCGGCGACGCGGTCGGCCCGCCAATAAACCCGGCGCAACGGGAAACGCCCCGCCGGCGTCGCCCCGTCGCCTTCGCGCTTATCGGCCAGAATCCCGCCGCGGCCCAGGATGACCGCCGCGCCGTCGCCGTCCCAAACCGCTTGGCCGCCCACCCCATGGCCCCCCGGCGCCAAGCCGTTCGCCGATACGATGATGTCCATCACGAGGGCCAGAAGTCGGGATCAAGCAACTGGTCCAGCGTCCACGGGCATTCCGCCGGCAGGTCGGCGGCGCCAAGGCCGTCTTCCGCCAAACCGGCGGCGGCGAGCCGGCGGCCGTAACCGTACCGCGTCGCCAAGGTTTCCGCCAAATGACGACGATAGGTCGGGGTGAGCTTGCGGTCGGCGTTGACCCGCGCCGCAGCGACCGAAACCCGCCAGCCGCGCCGCGGCGAGTCGACCGGCGAAAACACCAGTTTCAGCAGATGCTCGACAATGGTTTCCAGATGGCTTTCCACCGCTTCCCGTTCACTGCGGCCCAAGGCGTCGATCTCCTCCGCCAGATTGTCCCAGTCCAGCGCGGCGGCGGCGCGACGGCGCAAGGCCGCCGCCTGTTGTTGGGTCCAGGCGTAGAAATCCCGCTCGTATTGGGATGCGAAAGCGTCAGGCTCCAGCCGGTCCATGCCGCAAGGCCCTTTCTCGTCGAAAAACCGCCGCCAGTGTACGCCTTGGCCGGTCAATGCTCCATCAGCACTTTGCGGATGCGCCGCACCCCGGTCCAGACGAACCACAGCACCACCGGGATCATCAGGCCGGAAACCAGATCGGCGTTGATCGGCAGGCCGGCGCCCTTCGCCCCCTTGGCGGCGTAGCCGATAATCCCCACCAGATAATAGCTGATCGCCACCACCGACAGCCCCTCGACGGTCTCTTGCAAGCGCAATTGCAGGTCGGCGCGGCGGTCCATCGACTTCAGCAATTCGGCGTTCTGGCCTTCCACCGCGATTTCCACACGGGTGCGCAGCAGGGCGGAGACGCGGGCGACCCGCCGCGACAAGGCTTCCACCCGGCTTTCCACCGCGTTGCAGGTGGCGAGCGCCGGGGACAAACGGCGCTCCATGAACTCCGATATGGTCTGCAAGCCTTCGATACGGGTTTCGCGCAACTCGGCGATGCGCTTATCCACCAGTTGGAAATAGGCCCGCGACGCGCCGAAGCGAAAGGCGTTGGCGGCCGACACCTCCTCCACCTCCGCCATCAGCCGGGTGAGCTGGTCGAGCACGTCGCGTTCGTCCTCCAGCCCGTTCAGGCTGTTGGTGCGGGCGGTCAGGTCGGCCAACTGCTTTTCCACCGCCGCCACCCGCGGCAAGATCTCCCGCGCCACCGGCAGGGCCAGCAGCGCCGTCATGCGATAGGTTTCAATCTCCAACAGGCGCTGGATCAAGCGGCCGCCCTGGCGCGGCGTCAGCGTGTGGTCCACCAGCACGATGCGGGAATAGCCGTCGCCGTGAATGCGGAAGTCAGTCCACACCGTCGCGGCGCGACCGGCGATGCGCGAGCCGACATAGCTTTCCGAGCCGAAGATGTGGTTGAGCAGCCCGGCCGACGGCTCCGGCTGCTCGGCGTCCAGCAGCAGCACATGCACCCCCACCAGCCGCTCCCCCGGCAAGCCCGCCACCCAATCCCGCGGCATCGCGCGGATCGCCGGATCGGTGAAGGGCTCGCCGTGCGCCCCGCTGCGGAACACCGTCCAAGTGGAAAACTCGGTGTGCCGCTCCCATTTCAATCTAAAGCTGCCGAAGGACCCGGCGTAGTGGGTGGCGCCCGGCGACGGCGGCGGCGCGCCCATGGCGTCGCATAGCTGCGCCAAATGGCGGCGCTCGGCCTCCGCGCCGTTTTCCCCCGACAGCATCGCCAGTAAGGTGACGCGCATCGGCGCCGCCAGCGCTTCCGGCGGCCTTGCGTGGACCTCGTTGGTCAGTTGTCGGCGCAAGGGATGGTCGCGGAACACCGTGTGCTGGAGCGGGGCGGGCGGTTCGGCGGCGGGGTCGAAAGCGGTCATGCGGGGCGGGCTCATGCTGAAAACTTGACGGGGAGGCGGCGTGACGGCTTGCCCTCGGCCTCCGTCGTCGCCAATCTATCATTTGCAAGTCAAGCGGTATCGCAAGCGGAAAGCTTCGTATACTCCCTTGGCGCCATCACAGGATTTTTCATTTCGGAGCCGACATGACCGCCCTCGCCGTCACTGACGATCTGTTTTTCACCCGCGCCGGCATGGATCGCGCCCGTATCGAGGGGGTGGTGGGCGAGGCTTTGGCCGGCGCCGACGACGGCGAACTTTTTTTGGAGTACTGCCAGAGCGAAAGCCTGTCGTGGGACGACGGCAAGCTCAAATCCGCCAATTTCGACACCACCCAGGGCTTCGGCCTGCGCGCGGTGGCGGGAGAAGCCTGCGGATTCGCCCACGCCTCGGCGCTGGACGAAGCGGCGGTGCGCCGCGCGGCGCAGACTGTGGCCGCCATCAAAGCCGGCCACAGCGGCGAGATGGCGGAAGCTCCGGCCGGGACCAACAAGCAGCTTTACAGCCCGGAAAACCCGCTGCCGCAGATTGATTTCGCCGCCAAGGTCAAGCTGCTCGCCGACATTGACGCTTATGTTCGCGCCAAAGAGCCGAAGGTGAAGCAGGTGAGCTGCTCGATCAGCGGCGAATGGCAGGCGGTGCAGATCATCCGCGCCGACGGACGGCGCGCCGCCGACCTGCGGCCCTTGGTGCGGCTGTCGGTGTCGGTGGTGGCGCAGGACGGAACCCGGATGGAGATGGGCGGCCACGGCGGCGGCGGCCGGGTGGACTACGCCGATTTCTTCCAGCCCGACACTTGGCGCGCCTACGCCGACGAAGCCTTGCGTCAGGCGCTGGTCAATCTGGAGTCGGTCCCGGCCCCAGCCGGCGAAATGACCGTGGTGCTCGGGCCGGGCTGGCCTGGCATTCTGCTGCATGAAGCCATCGGCCACGGACTGGAAGGCGATTTCAACCGCAAGAAAACCTCCGCCTTCTCCGGCCTGATGGGCCAGCGCATCGCCGCCAAGGGCGTGACGGTGGTGGATGACGGAACCATCGGCCAGCGCCGCGGCTCGCTGACCATCGACGACGAAGGCACGCCGACCCAAGTCACCCCGCTGATCGAGGACGGCGTGCTGGTGGGCTACATGCAGGATCGGCTCAACGCCCGGCTGATGGGGGTCAGGCCCACCGGCAACGGCCGCCGCCAAAGCTACGCCCACGCGCCGATGCCGCGCATGACCAACACCATCATGATGAACGGCGAACACAGCCAGGAAGAAATCATCCGCTCGGTCAAGCGCGGGCTCTACGCCAAGCATTTCGGCGGCGGACAGGTCGACATCACCTCGGGCAAGTTCGTCTTTTCCGCTTCGGAAGCTTATCTTATCGAAGACGGCAAGCTGGGACCGGCGGTCAAGGGCGCCACATTAATCGGCAACGGCCCCGACGCGCTGACCCGGGTTTCCATGATCGGCAACGATATGGAGCTGGACAGTGGCGTGGGCACCTGCGGCAAGGACGGGCAAGGCGTGCCGGTGGGCGTCGGCCAGCCCAGCTTGCGCATCGACGGCCTGACGGTGGGCGGCACCGCCGCCGCGTGATATAGTTTATAGCGAGGTTAAGGCGGCGCTTTTTCAAGTTTTAGGAAAAGCGCCGCTTCAGCAAGTTATTTGCCGACGATCATTCCGGCCTGTTTCCGTGCTGATTGACAACTCCCACCTTCTTAGGAATATTCTAAGATATTAGGGGGATCGGGGGCGGGCATGAATGCGAACAATCGATACTGCCGGCGGATCGTCTCAATCATACGCTGTCTATTTGTCTTCGGGCCATTGGTCTTTGCAATGCAAAGCGGCGCCGTCGCCCAAGATCGCCGCGCCGACTATTATTTTCGCGTCGTCGAAAAAGCGTTGGAAAAAACCGCGGCCGATTATCCGGCTTATGAATTTAAGCGCCCGCCGCACATGAGCCACAGCCGGGTGATCGCCGAGATGGAGGAAGGAGGCTCGCGCGATTGGGGCGTGTTTCCCTTTAACCCTGAGTTTTCCAAAAAACTGATCTTGATCGATATCCCGATCGCCAAGGGCATTTTAGGCTATCGGGTGTTTTTAATCCGCAAGGACGCGCAAGAAAAGCTGCGCGCAGTCAATACGTTGGACGACCTCAAGGCGTTGCGCCTGGGATCCGGCCAGGATTGGAACATCACCCGCGTCTTCCGCACCGCCGGATTTAATTTGGTGACCGGCGCGTCTTACGACGGGTTGTTCGAGATGCTGCTGAACGACCGCTTCGATTTCTTCCCGCGCGGCGTCAACGAAATCATCGACGAGTTCGACCAGCGCAAGGACAAGTTTCCCGATCTCGCCATCGACGACGCCGTATTGCTTTACACCCCGTTGCCGGTGTTCGTGTATGTCGCGCCCGGCAAGCCGGAACTCGCCAAACGCCTGCGCGACGGGCTGGAGCGCATGCGCGCCGACGGCAGCTTCGATGAACTGTTCATCGCGGAGCATGGACCGCTGATCGAGCGGCTGCGTCTTAAAGAGCGGAAAATCTTCCGCATCCCCAATCCTGCGGTGGCTGGGCTAGACGTCCTGGACCGCAAGGAATTCTGGTTCAGCGTTGATTGACCGCTAGCAATGTCGCTGACCCATTCCATCGCGGGAAAACTATTTCGCATCATTTTCTCGGCCTATTTCGCCATCACCGCGGCGGTGACGGCGACGCAGCTTGTCGCCGAATACCGTGAAACTGAAGAACGCTTTTACGCTGAACTGAAAAGCGTCGAGCCTACCTTCCGCGAAGGGGTCGCCGACGCGGTTTGGCACTTTAACCGCGACGGGCTGAACAAGATCCTCAAAGGCATGCTGCAATCCCCTGTCGTGCTCGGGGTGGAGGTGCGCGACCGTCGCGGCATGGTTTTGGCGTCAGCCGGTCGCGCCCCCGGCGCCCCCGGCGCCCCCGCGGTCAGCCGGCTGGGCCCGGCGGAATGGCTGCACGAAGATTTTTCGCTGGTCTTTCCCATCCTCTATCAGGGTGACGACGGCGACTCGCGTCAGCTTGGCGACTGGGTGGTCTATTCCAGCCGCGCCCTGGTGGTGGAGCGGCTGGAGTATCGCGTCACCTCAATCATCATCGCGTCGTCCGTGAAGGCGTCCATTCTGCTGGTTATTTTCCTGCTGGTGGTGGATCGCGTGCTGGGAAGACCGCTCAAGCGGCTGCGCGCCCAGCTTATGGCGGTGAACAGCGCCGCCGACGAAGGGGAAGGCCGGGTGGCGTTAGGCATGACTGGCCGCAACGAGTTGACCTTGGTCGAAGAGACCCTGAACGACACCCTCAGTCGGCTGCGGCGCTCCAATCAGGAGTTGCGAGATCTGACGGCGGCGCAAGAACAAAAAATCGCCGAACGCACCCAGGAACTGCAAATCGCCAACCGTGAACTAGAGCGCTTGAGCGAGACCGATGCGCTGACCGATCTCGCCAATCGTCGCAAACTGGAAATCGCGCTGACCGACGAATGGCGCCGCGGCCAGCGCTCGCTTTCGCCACTGTCGGCGATCATGCTCGACGTCGATCACTTCAAGGCGTTCAACGACGCCTACGGTCATCGCGCTGGCGACGACTGCCTGCAAATGGTTGGGCGCATCCTGACCGCGGCGGCGCGGCGGCCGGGCGACGTGGCGGCGCGCTACGGCGGCGAAGAATTCGTCATGCTGCTGCCCGAAACCG
>CALGOL010000588.1 GCA_937960755.1 uncultured Azospirillum sp. | reverse complement strand
GCGGCGCCCCCGCCCCGCCCGGCGCGCCGGAGGCCACCTTGCCGCCGGCTTTGAGATCAGGCAGGCCGGCGGCGCATTTCTCCAGCTCGCCCAATGCTTTGGCGGTGCCGGAAAGCTGAAAGGCGATGTCGTCGGCCGCCGATTTCAGATTAAGCGTCTTGCCGCGCTTCAAACGGTCGTAAAATTCCGTGTCGAAGCCCATGCCGACCACCAGCAGCCCTTTCGAGGCCGCCACCGCCTGACGGTCGCGCGGGGCCGCGCCCTCCGCCGTCACCGTCACCTTCCAGCGCTCGCCCACCGGCAGGCCGCCGCCGGGGATGCCAAGGGCGAGATTCACCTCCCCCGCCTTGGTGCGGCCGATAATCAACAGATGCCCGCTGGAGAAGCGCGCCTCCTGCACGCAATAATCCGCCCCCTGCTCCCTGGCGGGACCGCCCTTCCACGCCTCGGTCAAGGTGGCGAGCTTGGCCGGCTCCGCAGCGAACGCCGAAAAAGGCGCGAGCGAAAGCAAGGATGCGGAGGCCAGCAAAACAGCGGAAAAAGCGGCGGGGACGGATTTGCGCATCGGATCAGGCCGCCTCGACAATCGCCCAGAAATCGGCGGCGACCAGCGAAGCCCCGCCCACCAGCGCGCCGTCGACATTGTCCACCGCCAGCAACTCGGCGGCGTTGGACGCCTTGACCGAGCCGCCGTAGAGAATGCGGACCTTGTCGGCGTCGGCGATCTTGCCGGCCAGTTGGCCGCGGATGTGGGCGTGCATCTCCGCCACGTCCGCCGGCGTCGCGGTCTTGCCGGTGCCGATGGCCCACACCGGCTCGTAAGCGATCACGGTGTTTTCCGCCGTCGCGCCGGCGGGGATTGACCCGGCCAACTGCGCCGACGCGACATCCAGCGCGCGGCCCGCCACGCGCTCCGCTTCGGTCTCGCCAATGCAAATAATGGCGATCAGGCCGGCGCGGTGGGCGGCCGCCGCCTTGGCGGCGATCAGCGCGTCGCTTTCGCCATGATCGGCGCGGCGTTCGGAATGACCGACGATGGCGTAGCGGCAACCGACATCCGCCAGCATTTCCGCCGCCACGTCGCCGGTGTGAGCGCCGGAAACCTTAACCGCGCAGTCTTGCGCCCCCAAAGCCACCGGGCTTCCCGCCAAAGCCGCCGCCGCCGCGCCCAAAAACGGATAGGGCGGGCAAACCGCGACGTCGCAGGCCGGGGCCGCCGCCGCCGCTTTGGCGGTCAGCGCGCCGATCAGGTCGCGGGTCATGGCGGCGGAGCCGTTCATCTTCCAATTGCCGGCGATGAGTTTGCGGCGGACGGTCATGGGATAGCGCCTTTCTTCTCTTGCAGCCTTGTTCGGCGACGGTGACTTTTTCAGCCGGCGACAGGTATCATGACGCCCCGCGCCGACGCCAGAGGGGAGAAGCCCCGCGATGACCCCTTTCCGCTCCGCCCAGATGATCGCCGGGGCCTTGGCCGCGCTCGCAGCGCCTTGCGCCCAGGCCGCCACCGTCTCCAGCGGACAGGCGGAAGCCAAGGCCGCGGCCAAATCAGCCAACTGCACGCCAACCAAGGTCGAGGTGCTGAAATACGTGCCCGGACGGATGGAGCAGACGGTGTTCAAGATCGGCTGTTCAGAGGACAAAGACTCTTTTGTCGTGGTGAGCTGCCGTGCGCGCAATTGCGCCGTGATGTTCTGAATTCAGCATGCGTTAACTATTTTCCACCGGAATTGTAGGCGTCGCTTCCGTTTTTGTCCGGGAACCCCGTCTTATGGCCTCCACCTTGCGCATCGCCCTGCTGTCGTTGGTTTCGGCCGGGATGCTGGCCGGCTGCGCCGGGCCGGAAATGGCGGTCGCCAGCGCCACGGTCGGGCTCGTCACCTTGAACGCGACAAAAAAAACCGTGTCCGACCATATCGTCTCGGCGGCGACCGGGCGCGACTGCTCGATCATTTCCTGGACCGAAACCGGCGTCTATTGCCCGGAACAAGTGGTGGTCGACCGCTCAAACCTGTACTGCTATCGCACGCTGGGCGGAGTCGATTGCCATAACCTGCCCGATCCCTACAAAAACAGCCAAACCGCGCTGGCCAGCCCGCCGCCGGTGCGTAAAACCGTCAGTCAAAAATCCATGTTCGACTAAGGGATATAGTGGCCCTGAACGATGCTGCATTGACGGTTCCGTCATACTTTGGTTCTAATATTGCTTCGTGCGCCGCCTTTCGCGAACACCCGCGACAGATCGGCGCAGTTGCAGCAATTTTTGCGCGCCAATAACGACAGCACGCAAAATAATGCTATTGATTAGACGCCACAAAATGACGCACACACCTCGATGTTCGATCTCTCTCTCTCGGCGGTGGTTCCAATGACAGGTTCGCGCAGCGGCGAGCCGGGCGACTGGGGCGCTTATGAGAACCTGCCCGCCGCGATGCACATCGTTGATGCGGACGGGGAGGTCGTCTACGCCAACGCGGCTATGCACGCGCTGCTGGGGTTGCCATGCGGCGCGCTGCTCGGGGTGCGGGATCATGTGTTCCGCGAAGGCGGGCCCAGCGATTTCGCCGGGGAGCGGCGCTACGTGTCGCCGTCGGGCCGCGCCTTATGGGTGGCGGAAACCGAGTGCGAGGCGACCGCCGCCGACGGCTCCCGTTGCGCGTTGCGCATCGCCCATGACGTCACCCGCCACCGCGAAGCGCTGACCACGCTGCGCGACGAACGGCTGATGCGCGAGGTGATGCTCGAGACGCTGCCGACCCCGGTTTACGTCAAGGACGCGGAAGGCCGTTACATCGACTGCAACGACGCTTTCGAACGTTATTTCGGCGTGCCGCGCTCGCGCATCATCGACCGCACCGCTTACGCGGTGATGGACGAGCGCGCCGCCCGCGCGCATGAGGACGTCGACCGCGGTCTGGTGGAGAACTGGGGCCGCGTCGAGTACCAGGAGGAAACGCCGCAACCGGACGGATCGCGCAAGATCGTGCGAATCGGCAAAGCGGTTTATTGCAACAGCCAGGGCGAATTCGGCGGCATCATCGGCGTGATCCATGATCTGTCGCGCGGCATGCCCAACGACGCCCGCCTGCAAGCGATTCTGGAGCAAAGCCCCATCGGCGTGTCGGTGTCGCGGCGCGACAACGGGGCGATCATCTTCGCCAACACCCGATTCGCCGAATTGATCGGCCTGCCGCGCGACCGCATCGTCGGGTCCAGCGCCCGCGACTATTACGTCGACGACCAGCAACGCAGCAAAGTGGTGGAGCGGCTGAAGCAATCCGGCTCGGTCACCAACATGGAAGTGCAGTTCCGCCGCGCCGACGGCTCGGCGTTTTGGACGCTGTTCACCGTCAATCAGGCGACCATCGAAGGGGTGCGGGTCAACCTCGCCTGGATCTACGATTACACCGAGCGGCGCAATATGGAAGAAGCGCTGCGCGACATGGCCTCCAAGGACCCGTTGACCGGCATCTACAATCGCCGCTCGTTCATGGAGCTGGCGCGCCAGTTGCTCGCCCGCGCCAACCGCTTCAACGAGCCGCTGGCGGTGATGGTGCTGGACGTCGACCACTTCAAGCAGGTCAACGACACCTACGGCCACGCCGCGGGGGACGACGCCTTGCGTCAGGTGGCCTCGGGGTGCGCCGGGGTGTTGCGGGAATACGATATTTTGGGCCGGCTGGGCGGCGAGGAGTTCATCGTCGCCGTTCCGGGCGCAACGCTTGAGGAAGCGATGGTGGTGGCGGAGCGACTGCGTCGCTCGGTCAGCCGGGCGGTCATTCCGGTGGACGGCGCGGCGGATCTGCGTTTGACCGTCAGCATCGGCGTTTATGCGGTGTCGCCGTCGCACGAAAGCATTGAAACGGCGATTCATCGCGCCGATTTGGCGCTGTATCGCGCCAAACGCGACGGCCGCAACCGCGTGTCGGTATACGAACCCGGCATGTGACGGAACGTCGGCGGCCTGCTATAACCGCCCCGTCGTCGTCCGATCAGGGAGCAAGGCATGGCCGCGGCCCCGCGGTTTCGCTTTATTGATTTTACCGTGCGCTGGCTGTTCACCTTCGCGCTGCTGCTGGCGATTTACAATCCCACCGGCTACAGCTACGTCGATTGGCTGCTGGTTCCCGATTCCGAATATGTGCCGGTGAAGGCGTTCGTCGGCCTGTCGATGGCGCTGCTCCTATGGTTCATCTTCGCTATGGCGCTGCGCACGATGAAAATCCGCGGCATGCTGCTGGGGGCGTTGTTTTTCGGCTCCGCCGCTTGGGCGCTGGATAGCCAAGGGCTGCTGCCGCGTTCGCTCGGCTTTCTTTTCGTGTTGGGACAGTCCGGGTTGGCGGCGTGGCTGGCGGCCGGCATGTCCATCGTGCCGCTGCGCCAGCAGGTTTCCGGCCATGTCACCGCGGTGGACGAGGTCAATTGATATCCGCCATCCCCGCCGCTCCGCACCCCCGCCGCCCCAGGAAACGGGTTTCCGGCTGCTTTAACGACGCGCGCCTGGCTTCGCGCCCACGGGGGCGCTTGGCCTCAATGGCCCAACCAATCCGCCGAAAGTCATTCTGTCGGCAGATTGGCATAAGTCTAATAATCGGTGAACCGGCGTCACGCGCTCACGGCGAAACCTAATCCGTTGCTGCGGCCAATGGAATCCGCCGCTGCGTACGCCCCGGCGGCGTAAGCGCCGACGCCCTGCCCTCCGCCGGCTTGCGATTGGCGCAACTCCTGCTGCGCTTGGGCTTTGATGGCGTCGGCCTGCGCCGCCACCGCCCGATCTTGACCCGAAGGCTCCGCCGGAGCCAAGGCGGCCGCCTTGACCTGCTCCATCTTGGTGATGGTTTTTTCCGGTTCGTTTTCCCGGCTGACGTCGATGGGCACTTCGCCGCCCACCGCGTAATTCACGCCGTCCGGGCCGCGCTGGTATTCATAGGTCGCCGACCCGGCGTAAGGCCCGCCCACCGCCTGGTGCGCCGCCTCATGCGCCCGAACCTCGGCGTCGCGACGCTTCAGTTCGGCGACCTGTTGCAGTTGTTCGGGGGTCAGCTCGCCGTTTTGGTTGGCGGAGGCTTTAGCCTCTTCGCTGGCGCCGCCGGCGGCGCCTTTCGCCGCAGCGCTCCCGCTTTCAGCGCGCAAAGCCGCTTCACCGGCCCGCGCGACGCCCGCCGGCTGAAAGTAGCCTGCCGCTGCTTGCGAAATGCCGCCGATCACCCGCCGCCTCGCGATCGCCGCTTAAACGCGCCGTCGGAACGATCCGAACGGCCAACAGTTCAGCTTAGCAAACTTCCGGCGGCGCCGCCACCGACTCCGTTTCCGGTTCCAATTCCGTTTCCGACGCCGTCGAGGCCGGCGCCTTGCGGGTCATCACCGCGGCGAAGAAGCCGTCGGCGCCGTGGCGCGCCGGGGTCAGCGCCAGATAAGGGCCGTCGCAAGGCGGGGCGCCCAAGCCCTCCTCCGCCCACACTTGCGCGATGGGCAGCACCTCGAATTCCGGGTGGGTTTCCAAGAACGCCGCCACCTGTCCGGCGTTTTCATCCCACAGCAAAGAGCAGGTGGCGTAAACCAGCCGCCCGCCCGGCTTCACCAGCCGCGCCGCGCTGTCGAGGATCTTGGCCTGTAACGGAACCAGCTCCGCCAGCCCCGGCCCCAGCGGGCGCCAACGGCTGTCAGGGTTGCGCCGCCACGTTCCGGCGCCGCTGCACGGCGCGTCCACCAGCACGCGGTCGAACTTGCCCTTGTGGCGCTTCACCCACGGGTCGCGTTCGTGAACCAGCGGATGCGGTTCGATATTGTGCAGGCCGGCGCGGCGGAAGCGCTCCCCCGCCCGCTTCAGCCGCTTTTCCAGCACGTCGCAAGCGACGACGCGGCCCTTGCTTTCCATCATCATCGCCAAGGCCAGCGTCTTGCCGCCGGCCCCGGCGCAAAAATCCACCACCTGATGGCCGGGCTTGGGCGCCACCGCCAGCGCCACCAGTTGCGAGCCTTCGTCTTGAATCTCCACCAGTCCGCCGGTGAACGCCTTGGTCTGCGCCAAGGGCGGACGACCGGTCACCCGCAGGCCCCAAGGCGAAAAGCGCGTCGGCTCCGCCTTGATCCCCTCGCGGGTCAGGGCGGCCAGCGCGGTTTCCCGGTCGGTCTTGACGGTGTTGATGCGCAAATCCAGGGGCGCCGCCTCCAGCATCGCTTGGGTCTCCACCGCGAAACGGTCGCCCAGCGCGGCGCGCAACGGTCCTTCCGCCCATTCCGGGCATTCGCAGCGCACCGCTTCCGGCATGTCGGGATGCTCCAGCGTGTGGGCGTCCAACTCGGCGGCGAAGCGGCGTTCGTCCGCCGACCAGGGCGGCGGGGCGAACTTCCCGCCGTCGTAAAGCTTGGCCTGATCGGCCGCCGGGCGGCCTTCCGCCAAAATGCTGTTGGCGATCACCCGCGTGCGGGGCGTCGGCTCCGCCCCCACCTTCTCCAGCCACCAGGTCAGCCGGGCGTGGCGGCGCATGATGGCGTAGCACAGCTCGGCCACCGCGGCGCGGTCCTTGGAGCCGATGAAGCGGCGGTTGCGGAAATAGAGGCTCATCACCGCGTCGGCGGGGCGCGGCGTCGCTTCGATTTCCTGCAACAGGTCGATGGCGGCCTGAAGCCGGGCGGCGGGGGTCATGGCGAAGTTCCTGCGGATGAAATCAGCCGGGGAACTTGACAGAAGCCCGCCAAGGCCGCAAGGAATGGATTCGCCGCTGTGTTAACCAAGATTCGAGACCATCCGATGCGCAAACTCCTCCGCACGCTTTCCGCTTTGGCGCTCACCGCCGGGCTCGCCGCCTGCGGCGGGGGGCTTGAACGCCAAGGACCGGTTCATCCCACCTTGGACCTGACGCCGCTGGTTGACTTGCGGTCGAGCGGCCAGCGGGTTCCGGCGTCGGCGATGGCGGCGGAATACCGCGCCCTGCCCGGCTGGGGGGCGGACAACCACGCCAGCGCCCTGCCGGCTTTCCTGCGCACCTGCAACTGGATCGACAGCCAAGCCGGCGACCCGAAAAAGCCCATCGGTTCGCAGCGCGAAGCCGGCACGGTGGGCGATTGGCTGAGCCTTTGCGGGCAAATCCGCAGCCTGCCGCCCAACGACAACGAGGCGGTCCGCCAGTTCGTCGAAGCCAATTTCGTCCCCAAAGCGCTGGGCGGCGGCGAGGACGGTCTGTTCACCGGCTATTACGAGCCGACGCTGAAAGGCAGTTGGACCCGCGGCGGCCGCTTCCAGACCCCGCTTTACAAAATGCCGCCGAAGACCGGCCGCATGCCGAGCCGGGCGGAGATCGTCGGCGGCGCGCTGTCTGGGCGCGGACTGGAACTGGTGTGGGTGGACGACCCCGTTGACGCCTTCTTCTTGCAAGTGCAAGGCTCCGGCCGGGTGGAGATGACTGACGGTTCGGTGGTGCAACTGGGCTACGCCGGGCAGAACGGCCACGAATACTATCCCATCGGCCGCTATTTCATCGACAACGGCGCGGCGGCCAAGGAAGACATGTCGCTGCAATGGCTGCGGCGCTGGCTGCACAACCACCCCGACGACGCCGAACGGATCATGAGCATGAATCCGTCCTACGTTTTCTTCAAGCGCAACACCGGCGGCCCGCGCGGCACCCGCAATCTGCTGCTGACCGAGGGCCGCAGCCTCGCCGTCGATCCGTCGCAAGTGTCGCTGACCGCGCCGCTGTGGATCGACCTCGACGGCACGCCGCTGCCGGGCGGCAAGCTGCAACGGCTGATGCTGGCGCAAGACACCGGCGGCGCGATCAAGGGCGCGGTGCGCGGCGACGTGTTCTGGGGCCATGGCCCCCTGGCCGCCGAAGCCGCCGGCTTCATGAAGGGCCGCGGCAAGAAATGGCTGCTGGCCCTGCGCCCCAATCGCGCGCAATACCTGTCGCAACTGCCGTGATTTATCGGCTGAGCGCGCTCTCATGCGCCGAACGGGCGGAATCCCTGACGGCGCTGGAGCGCATTTTCTTTGCAAGCAGCCTGCGCCAACGCTTCGCCGACGACGCGGCGCGGGCGGCGTTTTTCGCCACCTGGACCGGCTGGTACGTGCGGGAGGCGCCGCACGACGTTTTGCTGTGGCGCGACGGCGACGCCGGGTCTTGGGCGGGATATCTCACCGGCTGCCGCGACAGCGCCGGCGCGTCGGAACTGTTTGAAAAAATTCCGCTTTACGACCGCTTCGCCGATTTGTTCGAGCGTTTTCCGGCGCACCTGCATGTCAACGTCGATGAAGCGTTCCGCGGCCGGAGGATTGGCGCCGCGCTGGTCGACGCTTTCGCGGCGGACTGCCGAACCGGCTTGCATGTGGTGACGGGAGCGGCGGCGCGCAACCGAAGCTTCTACCGCCGCTGCGGATTCGCGTTTGAAGTTGAGCGGGGCGGGTTGTTGTTTATGGGGCGAGATTGAGACCTTGCCCGCCTCAGCCGGCGACGACAAAGCAAAAAGGCGCTCTTGCGAGCGCCTTTTTATCATCCAAGACCGCGCCTCACCCTTGCCGATAGTTCGGCGATTCGTTGGTGATGGTGATGTCGTGAACGTGGCTTTCCCGCAAGCCGGCGTTGGTGATGCGCACGAAATTGCAGCCGGTCTGCATCTCCGGCATGGTGGCGTTGCCGGTGTAGCCCATGGCGGCGCGCAGGCCGCCGATCAACTGATGGATCACCGCCGCCACCGGCCCCTTATATGGAACGCGGCCTTCGACGCCTTCCGGCACCAGCTTCATGGTGGACACTTCCTGCTGGAAGTAGCGGTCGGCCGAGCCGCGCGCCATCGCCCCCACCGAGCCCATGCCGCGGTAAGACTTGTACGAACGGCCCTGGAACAAGATGACTTCGCCGGGGCTTTCGTCAGTGCCGGCGAACAGGCTGCCCAGCATGGCGACGTCGGCGCCCGCCGCAATCGCCTTGGCGAGATCGCCGGAATACTTGATGCCGCCGTCGGCGATCACCGGAATGCCCTGATCGCGGCAAGCCGACACCACGTCGAGAATGGCGGTCAACTGCGGCACGCCCACACCGGCGATGATGCGGGTGGTGCAGATCGAGCCCGGCCCGATGCCGACCTTGACGCCGTCGGCGCCGGCGTCGATCAACGCCTTGGCGGCGTCGGCGGTGGCGACGTTGCCGGCGATGATCTGGGTGTAGTTGGACAACTTGCGCGCCGCCCGCACCTGATCCAGCACCTTGGACGAATGGCCGTGCGCAGTGTCCACCACCAGCACGTCGACCCCGGCGTCAAACAGCGCTTCGGCGCGGCGCAGCCCGTCCGCCCCGGTGCCG
>CALGOL010000587.1 GCA_937960755.1 uncultured Azospirillum sp. | reverse complement strand
CGGCTTCCGCTGCCGGGGAGGGTGCGGCGGCGCATTCGCCGCCCATCGCCAGCACGTCGATGTCGCCGCCCACCGCTTGCGCCGCGCTCAGCGCGTGCCGGGTCGCCGGCTTCAGTTCGGCGGCGTCGCATTCGGCGATAATCAGTATCTTCGGCATGTCAGATCACCCGCGCTTCGGTCTTCAGCTTGTCGATAAGGGCGGCGACGTCGGCCACTTTGATCCCGCCCTGGCGCTTGGCCGGCTCGCGCACCCGCAAAACCGTCTGGCGCGGCGCGATGTCGACGC
This sequence comes from uncultured Azospirillum sp., assembly GCA_937960755.1. Taxonomy (GTDB): domain Bacteria; phylum Pseudomonadota; class Alphaproteobacteria; order Azospirillales; family Azospirillaceae; genus Azospirillum. The sequence continues at coordinate 6,523 of CALGOL010000587.1, read as the reverse complement.
CCAGCGAATCGGGCGTGACGGTCGCCAGCGGCTTTTTCTTGGCCTTCATGATGTTGGGCAGGCTGGCGTAGCGCGGCTCGTTAAGCCGCAAATCGGCGGTGACCACCGCCGGCAGGGCGAGGGCCAGCGTCTCCAATCCGCCGTCGATTTCCCGCGTCGCCGTCAGCCCGTCGGCCGCAATCTCGATCTTGGAAACGAACGTCGCCTGCGGCCAGCCCAGCAAGGCGGCCAGCATTTGCCCGGTCTGGCCGCAATCGCCGTCAATCGCCTGCTTGCCCATCACCACCAGGCGCGGGCTTTCCTGATCGACCACGGCGCGGAGCAATTTGGCGACCGCCAGCGACTCCAGCGCCGCGTCGGTCTGCACCAAAACCCCGCGGTCGGCGCCGATGGCCAGCGCGGTGCGGATGGTTTCCTGACACGCCGCCGGGCCGATGGAGACGACGACGATTTCGCTGGCGACGCCCCTTTCCTTCAGGCGGACCGCTTCTTCGACGGCGATTTCGTCGAACGGGTTCATGCTCATCTTGACGTTGGCGGTTTCAACGCCGGTTTCGTCGGCCTTGACCCGAACCTTGACGTTGTAGTCCACCACCCGCTTGACGGGGACGAGGATCTTCATGGGGATGTTTCCCTTATAAGTCAATTACTTCAGCCGGTAGACGATGTCGTAGCCGCGGCGCTTGAAGGCGATTTGCGCCGCCATGCCGTCGTCGGCGAACCAGACGTCCCGCTCAATGTCGCCGTCGATGCGCCAGCGCTTGGTTTTGACCGGCTTGCCGGCGATCTCGATGGTTTCTTCCCCCGCCGGCTTGGCGGCGACCTTGTAGCGCTGGCCGTCGACCACGCCGATCAGCAGCGGGCTTTTGACGACGGCGGACGTCCACAAGGCGAGCGGGAAAGCGTCGGCCGGCAGGTCGGCGCGCTGGCCGTCCACCGTCAGCCGCCAGCCGGCGCCGTCGCGGGCCATTTCCAGCTTGTGCGGCGTGCCGTCGTCGTTGGTTTCCGCCGACATCGCCTCAAGCTTGCCGGCGCGCCAAGTCTCCCGGCGTTTGTGGTCATAGGTGAAGCTGAGCATCAGCATCTTCACCTTGGTGTTCGCCGTCACGTCGACGGTCATGGCGTCGCCGTCGCGGGTGATGTCGACCTTTTCCGCGCCGATGGGCTCGCCGTCCTTCAAGATGACGTAATCCAACGTGCGTTTGGTCGGAGCGGCCGAGGCGGCGGCCGGCCAGATTATGGCGGCGGCCAGGGCGGCGAATACGGTCAGAGCGCGCCGCAAACCCTCTCCCCCCTGGGGAGAGGGTGAAGGCGAAGCCTTCGGGTGAGGGGGCTGCGCGGCGGCGAATTCAAAAAATGCGGGGGTTTCCCCCTCACCCAACCCTCTCCCCAGGGGGGAGAGGGCCTTGCCGGCGTCGGCCCGGCGGTTGAACATCGCCTTCATTGGGCGTAATCCTCCCTAATATTATTTGGTTAATCAGGCGTCCAGCAGACCGGCCAGCTTCATGGCGACGCCCTTGGAGCCGTCGACCTTCAGCTTGCCCAGCGAGAACGCCAGCATCGGGTTGAGCTTGCCTTGCATCAGCTTGGCGAGATTGTCGGCCGACAGCCGCAAGGTGCAGTCCGGCTCGTCGCTGGGGGGCGCATCAGCGCTGACCTTGACCGCCCCGCCGGTGGCGTCCAGCCAGATTTCGCCTTCGTCGCCCAGCGCGAACCGCACCCGCGCATTTAAGGATTTGAGATCGCCGGCGCGGGCGCGCATTTCATCAACCAGTTCGTTAGCGGAGATGGACATCGTCAAGGAACCTCGAAAAGTCGTGCATTACGGTGTTGACATCAGCACGAGTTTACGTTTACGTCAACGTTATTCCGCAAACAAAAGCGACCCGCCGTGAGCGGGCAATGCGAGATGCGCCACACCGGGAGGAAACGGGAATGAAGGCGAAGAAGGCGACAAAGGGGAATAAGCGCTGGTTGGCCGCCGCCGCGGCTGGTTTGACATCGCTGGCCGCCGGGCAGGTTTACGCCGCGGGTTACTCATTGAAAGAACAGAGCGCCGCGTTGCAAGGCGCTTCTTTCGCCGGCGCGGCCGCCAAGGCCGAAGACGCCTCGACCATCTTTTATAACCCGGCGGGCATTTCCCGACTCGACGGCTATCAGTTCGTCCAGTCCGGCGCCTACATCATGCCGACGGCGACGTTCTCCGGCGGGTCGGCCACGCGCGCCCGCTCTTACGGCGGCTCGACGATTTCCGGCCCGACGTCGGAAGGCGACGCGGTCGCCGACGCCGCCATCGGCTCGACCTACTTCTCCGCCAAGCTTGATCCGAACTGGTCGGTGGGGCTGGCGATCACCGTGCCATGGGGCCTCATCACCGAATACGACGCCGACTGGATGGGCCGCTATCACGGTCTGAAGTCGTCGATGCGCTCGCTCAACATCAATCCCGTCGTTTCTTACCGGGTTAACGACAAGTTGTCGGTGGCGGGCGGCGTGCAGATTCAGCGCATGTCGGCGCACCTGACCAATATGGTGGATTTCGGCACGATCATTGGCCGGCCCGGCCGCGCTGACGGCTTCGCCGACATCAAGGGCGACGACTGGGGCTACGGCTATAACGCCGGCATTTTGTGGGAGCCGCTGCCCACCACGCGCTTCGGCCTGAATTTCCGTTCCGCCGTCTTCCATGAACTGGACGGAACGGCGACGTTCAATAACGTCCCGGCCGTGCCGGCGTTGCGCGCGTCCTTCGCCAACACCGGCGCCAAGGCCAAGGTGGCGACGCCGGAATACGTCATGTTCGGCGCCTATCATGAAATCAACCCGCAATGGGCGGTGATGTTTGAAGCGAGCTGGACCAACTGGTCGCGCTTCAAGCAACTGGTCATCAGCTTCGACAATCCGTTGCGCGCGGCGTCGGTCACCGAGGAAAACTGGCAGGATAGCTGGTTCACCGCCATCGGCGTCGAATACAAGGCCAACGACAAATGGACGCTGCGCACCGGCGTCGCCTACGACAGCGCGCCGACGCCCAACGAAGATCGCACCCCGCGCATTCCCGATTCCGACCGCATCTGGGGTTCGGTGGGCGCGACCTACAAGTTTAACGAAAAATACAGCGTGTCCGCCGCCTACACCCACATTTGGGCGAAGGAAGGCAAGGTTGATCTGCACGATACCGGCGCCGGTTCGTCGAACAACCTGCGCGGCAATCTCAGCGGCAGCTACGACGCGCACGTCGACATCGTGTCCTTGCAGGTTTCCGCCAAATTCTAAGGCGTGAAATCTCCCCTTTGCGAATGGGAGGGTGACAAAATGCCGGACGCGAGCGCTGTCCAACCGCCGTCCCAAACGGCGTTTTATCCGCCCGGCGTCGATTGGGCGATGCCGATGCCGCAAGAACCGCTGCACGCGGTGTTTGAACGGTCGGTCGCCCGTTTCGCCGAGCGGCCCTGTCTGGAATTCCTCGGCCGCCGCTACTCGTATCGCGAGACCGGACGGCTGGTGGACCAAGCCGCCGCCGGCTTTCAGGCCTTAGGCGTCGGGCCGGGGGTCAAGGTGGGATTGTGCCTGCCCAACTGCCCCTACTACGTCATAGCGTTCTATGGCGTGTTGAAGGCCGGCGGCACGGTGGTCAACTACAACCCGCTCTATGTCGAGCGGGAGTTGATCCAACAGATCGAAGATTCCGAAACCAGCATCATGGTGACGCTGGACGTCAAGCTGATCTATCCCAAGATCGCCTTGATGTTGAAGCAGTCTTGCTTGAAGCAGGTGGTGGTCTGCCGCATGGCCGACGTGCTGCCGACGGTGAAAAGCTGGCTGTTCCGCGCCTTCAAGCGCGCCGACGTCGCCGACGTCGCCACCGGCGCCGATCATGTGCCGTGGGCGCGGCTGATCGACAACGACGGCAAGCCCAAGCCGGTGGCCATTGATCCGCAAACCGCGGTGGCGGTGCTGCAATACACCGGCGGCACGACAGGGGTGCCCAAGGGCGCGATGCTGACCCACGCCAATCTCACCGCCAATCAGGCGCAGGTGATGGCGTGGTTCATCGGGGCCAAGCCCGGCGAAGAGCGGATGATGGCGATTTTGCCGTTCTTCCACGTCTTCGCCATGACCGTGGTGCTGAACGTCGGCGTCGCGGCGGGTGCGGAAATCATCATGTTGCCGCGCTTTGAAATCGATCAGGTGCTAAAAACCATCGCGACGAAAAAGCCGACGCTGCTGCCCGGCGTGCCGACGATGTATAAGGCGATTTTGGCGGCGCCCGCCGCCGCCAGCACGCCGCTGGATTCCATCCGCTTGTGCATTTCCGGCGGCGCGCCCTTGCCGCTGGAATTGAAGCGGCAGTTCGAAGCCGCCACCGGCTGCGTGCTGGTGGAAGGCTACGGCTTGTCGGAATGCGCCCCGGTCGCCACCGCCAATCCGGTGGTCGGCGTCAATAAGGAAGGCTCCATCGGCCTGCCGGTCCCCGGCGTGACCGTCGAAATCCGCGACCTCGCCGACTTCAACACCCGGCTTGGGCCGGGGGAGAAGGGCGAAGTGGTGATCCGCGGCCCCAACGTCATGGCGGGTTACTGGCGCCGGCCGACCGAGACCAAGGACGTCATCATTGACGGGGCTTTGCGCACCGGCGACGTCGGCATGATCGACGCGGACGGCTACGTCTTCCTGCTCGACCGGCTGAAGGACCTGATTATTTGCGGCGGCTACAACGTTTACCCGCGCGCGGTGGAGGAGGCGATCTACCTGCACCCCGACGTCGAAGGCGTGACGGTGATCGGCATTCCCGATGAATACCGCGGCCAATCGCCCAAGGCGTTCGTGCAGCGTCGTCCGGGTTCGACCCTGACGGCGGAGGGGCTGAAGGAGTTTCTCGCCGACAAGCTGTCGCGCATTGAAATGCCGAAGTTCATCGAGTTTCGCGACGAGTTGCCCAAGACCGCGGTGGGCAAGCTGTCGAAGAAGGAGCTGATCGCCGAGGAGAACGCCAAAAGAGGAGGGTGAGGAAGGGTCGTCAGATAACGCTTTTAAAGAGAAATAACCTCTCCCCCCTGGGGAGAGGTCGGAACCGCAGGTTCCGGGTGAGGGGGCGTTACGGCCGGATGGCCGGAAAAGTCGTGAATTGGCGACGTTTCCCCCCTCACCCAACCCTCTCCCCAGGGGGGAGAGGGCTTTAACTTAGCGCTTTCGCCGGAATAACGGTGACGGAGCGATAGGAGAGAGGCTTTAGAAAAGCGGACGAAATGTCCCATGTTGCAGTGCGGCATTGCCCGCGAGGCCGGTCCCATGTTAGCAAAAAAACCATGGGCATCGGCAGACAGTTAACGTTGACGTAATCGTAGCATTACCTACGTTATAACTGTGAACCTCGCGGGCGGAAGATGGAAGAGCTGTACACGGTTAACCAGTTGGCGGAGGAGTTGGGGATCACCCCCCGCACGCTCCGGTTCTATGAGCAAGAGGGCCTGCTGTCGCCGGGTCGCGTCGGCAACAACCGGGTCTACTCCAAGCGGGACCGGGCGCGCATGAAGCTGATTTTGCGCGGCAAGCGGCTGGGCTTTTCGCTCAGCGAGATTGGGGAATACCTTAACCTCTACGACGCCGATCCGCAAAAAGACAGCCAAATCCGCCACTTGCTGGAGCAGGTTCGCAAGCGGCTGGCGCAGTTGGAGCAGCAGCGCGCCGACATTGAAGCGACCGTGGACGAGTTGCGCGACATCGAAGAACAATCGCTGACGGAGCTGAAAAACCGCGGCGCATCCATTCAGGGAGACTGACGGGCGACCCATTCGGGCGTTCCCCTCCGGTCTCCCGCCAAGAGACCTTGAGGAAGGGAATGTCATGAAAGACGTCGTCATCGCCGGTTACGCCCGTTCGCCGTTCACGTTCGCCAATAAGGGCGAACTGACCAAGGTTCGCCCCGACGATCTGGGCGCCGCCGTGGTCGGCGAGTTGGTGCGCCGCTCTGGGATCGACCCGGCGGCCATTGAAGATTTGATTTGCGGCTGCGCCTTCCCCGAAGGCGAACAGGGCTTCAACATGGCCCGCATGCTGGTGTTCCTGGCGGGCCTGCCGCAGTCGATCACCGGCGCCACCGTCAACCGCTACTGCGGCTCGTCGATGCAGGCGATCCATTGGGCGGCCGGCGCGGTCGCCACCAACGCCGGCGACGCCTTTTTGGCGGTCGGCGTCGAATCCATGACCCGCATCCCGATGATGGGCTTCAACCCGATGCCCAACCCGGCCTTGGCCGCCCGGTATTCGGAAGCTTACGCCTCCATGGGCGTCACCGCCGAAAACGTCGCCAAGAAATACGGCATTTCCCGCGCCGAGCAGGAGGAAATCGCCGTCGCCAGCCACGCCAAGGCCGCTAAAGCTCGCCTGGAAGGCAAGCTGGAAGCCGAAATCGTCGCCATCGACGCGCCGACCGGCCGGGTTTCGCAAGACGGCTGCATTCGCCCCGAGACCACCAGATCGGAAGAGCGTCGTGTAGGGAAAGAGTGTAGATCTCGGTGGT
>CALGOL010000586.1 GCA_937960755.1 uncultured Azospirillum sp. | reverse complement strand
CGACCACCGAGATCTACACTCTTTCCCTACACGACGCTCTTCCGATCTTCCAGCGTCGAAAAATCGCCGCCGCGGTCAAGCTTGACTTCAACCTTGTTCTGATCGATGTCGACATACTTGGCGATCACCGCCAGCAATTCTTGCTGCAGCATCGGCAGATAGTCGGGGCCGGAGCGCCCGACCCGTTCATGCGCCATGACGATTTGCAGCCGTTCCTTCGCCTGGACGGCCGGCGTCTTGGCGGCGGAGCGGAAAAAACTGAAAATGCTCATGCCGACCTCCGCAGCAGGCGATCAAGGAAGCCCTTCTTTTCCGGCTTCATAAAGCGGTGGTCGATGTCTTCGCCCAAAAACCGCCCCACAGCGTCCAAATACGCCTGACCGGCGTTGGACTTTTCATCCAAAATCACCGGCATGCCGATGTTGGAGGCGCGCAACACCGCCTGGCTTTCCGGCACCACCCCCAACAGCGGGATGGCGAGGATTTCCAGCACGTCATCGACCTTCAGCATTTCGCCCTTTTCCACCCGGTCCGGGTCGTAGCGGGTGAGCAGCAATTGCTGCGTCACCGGCTCTTCGCCCCGTTCGGCGCGCCGAGAGCGCGAGTTGAGCACGCCTAAGATGCGGTCGCTGTCGCGCACCGACGACACTTCCGGGTTCGACACGATGATGGCGTGATCGGCGAAATAAAGCGCCATCAAAGCGCCGCGCTCGATGCCCGCCGGGCTGTCGCAGATGATGTAGTCGAATTCCTTGCCCAGCTCGTTCAGCACCCGCTCAACGCCGTCTTTGGTCAGCGCGTCCTTGTCGCGGGTCTGCGAGGTGGGGAGAATAAACAGGTTCTCCACCCGCTTATCCTTAATCAACGCCTGATGCAGCCGCGCTTCGCCGTTGAGCACGTTGACGAAGTCGAACACGACCCGGCGTTCGCAACCCATCACCAGATCCAGGTTACGCAGGCCGACGTCGAAATCGATCACCACCGTCTTAAAGCCGCGCAAGGCTAGCCCGGTGGCGAAAGCGGCGGACGAAGTCGTCTTGCCGACCCCGCCCTTGCCGGAAGTCATCACAATGATGGTGGCCAACGCTTGATCTCCCGCCTGAACGATGAGGTTCCGTACCAAAAAACGCCCTTTACAGGGCGCCGATATGAATATAGCCGCCGGCTTGCCAGATTTGCGCCGGCTTGCGCAACCTTTCCGGCTCAATATCTTCGCTGACCTGATAGAGCCCGTTGATCGACACCAGCTCCGCCTCCAGGCTCTGGCAGAAGATCCGCGCCCCGGCTTCGCCGGAAATGCCGGCCAAAGCCCGGCCGCGCAGCGCGCCGTAAATATGAATCGAGCCGTCCGCCAGCACCTCCGCCCCCGCCGACACCGAGGCGGCGACGATCAGATCGGCTTTTTCGGCGTAGACCTGCTGGCCGGAACGGATCGGTTCGGTGACGATCACCGGCGGGCGATAAGCCGGTTCGGGCGGCGGCGGCGGCGCCTCGCCCCGCGCCACCTCCAGCCGGGCCGCCTTGCCGGTGGGCATGGAGATCAGCCCCAGCCCATGCACCGCGTCGCGCAAATCGCCCGGGCAATGCTGCGCGCCGATCGGGCGCAGGTGCAACTCGCGCACTTGCGCCAGGAACGCCGCCAGATCAAGCCCGCGGCCGCCGTCGACAACGTCTTCGAAGTCCAGCACCACCGGCGCATTGCGGAAGAAGTTGGGCGCCTGACGCACCTTGCTTTCCAGTTGCGGAAAAAAATCCGCCGAGCCCGGCTGGATCACCTTCAGCACCATCATGGTGAAGGAGTTGCCCCGCAACTGAAACGGCGCGCCGCCTTCGCCGCCCGCCGCCGAACCGTCACCCGCCTGCCCC
>CALGOL010000585.1 GCA_937960755.1 uncultured Azospirillum sp. | reverse complement strand
GGCTGACGCGGTCGGTCGCCGTTATGGCCGCCGGCGACTTGGATGCGCCGCCCGCCGGCCGCGACCGCGCCGACGAGTTGGGCAGGATCGCCGACGCGCTGGAGCAATTCCGTCAACAATTGCTGAAACAGCGGGAATTGGAGAACACGGTGGCCGACAACCGCCGTCGGCAGGAGCGGCGCACCGCCGCCACGACGGCCCTGCTGTCTGATTTTGACGACACCGTTGGGGCGGTAATCGGCAAGGTGACAATTTCCGCCGAAACCCTGCAAGGGGAGGCGGAGCGGCTTTCAGCCGTGTCTGAACAAACATTGCGGCAATCCAGCGCCGTGGCGGCGGCCAGCGAGCAGGCTTCGGCGAACGTTCAAACCGTCGCCGCGGCGTCGGAGCAACTGGCGGCGTCGAGCAACGAAATCGCATCCCAGGTGTCCCGCGCCAGCACTATCGCGCGCACGGCGGCGGCGGAAGCGCGCAATAGCAATGAACTGGTCCAAGGGCTGGCTAAGGCGGCGGCGGAAATCGGCGACGTCGTCGACCTCATCAACTCGATCGCTAGTCAGACCAATCTTTTGGCGCTGAACGCCACCATAGAGGCGGCGCGCGCCGGGGAGGCGGGCAAGGGTTTCGCCGTGGTGGCGCAGGAGGTGAAAAACCTCGCCAATCAAACCGCCAAAGCGACGGAGGAGATCACCGGGCAAATCGTCGACGTGCAAAGCAGAACCGGGCGCGCAGTGGAGGCCATCGGCGTCATCGCCGCGACCGTCGAACAAATGAACGAAGTGTCGGGCGCCATCGCCGCCGCTGTGGAAGAACAGGGCGCGGCGACGCGGGAAATCACGCGCAACATCGCCGAAGCCCATAGCGCATCGGCCGAAGTGGCGCGCAACATCGCCGGGGTGTCCACTGGCGCCGACGACAACAGCCGGTCGGCGCGCACCGTGCTGCGTTCGGCCGATGATTTGAAGCAGCAGACCGGCGCGCTGACCGCCTTTATCGATTCCTTCCTTTTGTCGGTGCGGCAGGTTTCCGATGAAAGCGGCGCCGCCGCCGTTGTCGGCGCGGAAAACGATCACCGGGCTTTTGTAAAGAAGGTGTTGGATACGCTAAACGGCGGCGGCTGCGTCCATCACGCCCACGACCTTAGCACGGCGGATAATTGTCGGCTCGGCCGGTGGTATGGCGCGGTGGACGACCCGGCGGTTCGCGCTTTGCCGGCGTTCAGCCGGGTGCTCGCCCCTCACCGTACGGTGCATGAGCAAGGCAGGCTCGCGCTGCAACTATGGGAGAACGGCGACGAGGCGGGGGCGCGCGCGGCGGCGGCCCGCATGGAAGCCGCCGCCGAACAGGTCATCGCCGTGTTGCATGATCTGGAGCGCGAAATGTGCGCCTCTTAGCCGCCCGAGCCAAGGCGCCGCTTCGGTCGATCCGCCGCGGCGTCAGAACTTCGCCGACGCGCTGATAAGCACGGCGCGGCCCGGCTGATACAACGGCGTCACCGTGCCGAATTCCTGGCCGTAGGTGGCGCGGTCGGCGTAGGTTTCGTTGAACAGATTGCGGGCGTCGAGCCGCAGGCTGAGGTTTTCGTGGCTGGGCGGGCGGTATTCGGCGTAAAGATTGACCGTCTCATAGCCCTTCAGCGGCTGGTCGCCGGGGTTCACCTTGTCGTAATCAAAGACGAACTCCAGATCGGTTCCGACGGTCAGCCCCCAGTGGCGGAAGGTGTGGCCGGCCCCGATGGTCAGCGAGCGCCCCACCGGCGTGGCGAGATAGGTTCCGGTGTCGGAATCCGCCGGGCGGCCGTCGATGGTCACGTCGTTGTCGGCGTATTTCACCCGAACGAAGCCGTCGCCCCCGGCGCCGACGCTCCACGCATAGCCGGCGCCGATCTCAAAGCCTTCGGATTCGACGTCGCGGGCCTGATTGGCCAAAGCGACCGCGTAACGTGCGGCTCTGGCGTCGTCCATCTTGGTGCGGAACAAGCGGCCTTCGACTGAAAAGCCCTCGTATCGCCCTTCCAGTCCGATGGTGACGTTGTCCGAGGTGGTGGGCTTCGGTCCGCTCCCGTAGCGCCACGCGCTGTTCATGATGAAGTTTTCCGCCAGCGGAATCCCCGCCCACACATGGGAATAGCCCGCCTTGGCGGTGAGGTGCTGGGGGATGAGATCGAACTCGCCGGAAAGATTGTGGCTGAAGCCGCCGTTAGTCCATTGCTCGCCGGTGGTTCCCTTGAAGCGCTGGCGGTCGCCGCGACCGCCGAACGACAGCCGCAGCCGCTCCCACGGCTCCAGCCGCGCTTGGAAGTAGCCGCCAATATTGGACGCCTGTTCTTGCGCCGTATAGCTGTAGTCGGCGTAGCCGGCCTCATCGTGATAGAAATCGACGCCCGCCGTCACGGATCCCAGCTTGAAGGCGAAGCGGTTCTCCAGCTTGCCATTGACCGATTGCGTGGCGCCGGAGCCGGGATATTTGCCCGGCGTCGTCGAGCGCCCGACCGGACGGGTGAAGATGTCGGTCTTGACGTCGGTGCGGCTATAGGCCAACACCGCCTTGGGATCCCACAGGCCCGACGGCTTGGTTTGGGAATAGCTGAACACCGCGTTGCGGCGATCAATCACATAGTCGCGCACCCGCGGCTCCCACGCCGGGCGGCCGGAAATGAAGCCGATGTTGGCGCGAAACGGCCGCGGCGCGTCGTCGTGAACCGCTTCATAGCTGATTTGGAAACGATGACCCTCCGGGGTCTCCACCGCCGCCTTGCCCAGCGCGCTGACGATGTCGGTGCGCGTTCCGACCACTTTATCGCCGTTGCCCGCCTTGTATTCGTCGCCCTTGCCGTAGGTGGCGTAGCCCAGCGCTTCAAACGCGCCATGCCGGGCGTAGCCCGCCAGACTGGTGGTCAGACTGGGGCCGTTGCTATTGAAGCTGGTCTTGGCGAAGCCGCCGATCCCGTCGCCGCTGAGAAAATCACGGGCGTCCTTGGTCTCGTAAGCGATCGCCCCGGCCAGCGCGCCGGGGCCGGCGTCGGCGGGCGCTACGCCGGCGTCCACCCGCGCCACTTTCAAAAAGGCCGGGTCGATCAAGGTGGTGCCGTTGTGGTGGAAGACTTTGTTGTTCTGCCGCGCCCCGTCGATGGTGACGGCGAGGTTGGTCTCCTCGACGCCGTTGACGTAGACCTTCTGCGCCATCGCCATT
>CALGOL010000584.1 GCA_937960755.1 uncultured Azospirillum sp. | reverse complement strand
ATCGACCTCGTCGCCTTCGGGAGAGCAGCCAACCGATTACGCCATGTATAATACCGCCGCACTGTGTTTCGTGCCGGTCCGTTTCATCTGACGCTCCATCGGCTTTTGCTACTTATAGGAGCGGGAATCTCTTCGTAAACAGTCATCGGCCGTCTCAAAATCGGGGGCCCGCTCATCCCGGAAATCGATCAGCGCACGGCGCACCTTCTCGTTATGCGCCCATAGATGCGCCCGCAGCCGCATCACCCCGGCGCGTTTGGCGGCGTAGTCGCATGACGCGATGGCGGCAAGCACCCGATCAGGGTCGGCGTCACGGATCACCAGACCGGCGTCGAACGTCTCCACCAGATCGGCGATGAAATCCCATTCAGAATCGACGATGACCGGCAAGCCTCCGTAGATGTAGGCGCTGAAGCGGTTGCAGATCACCACCTGCTGGTCGGCCAGACGCCGCTCCCGCGGCGCTAGGCACAGCCAACCGTAATCGTGGCGGGTCATCAACCGCACCAAATTTTCGAAGGGAATGCGCCGATGATAGGTCATCGGCGGGGCGGCGTAGCGATCCAGATAGTCTTGGAAGGACCCGTCCTGGACGGCGTAGCCGTGTCCCGAATTGTAGATGTCCACAGCCACGCGGCCGCGGGCGACCATCTCCTCCAGCATCGGCAGGAAGTTGTAATCCGACCGCTTGTAGACATGGAAATGCGACGGCACCAGAGCGCCGGCGTAAAGGATCCGGACGCGATCATCGGCGGCGACGTGGTCGCCGCAGTCGAGTTGGGCCAGCTCTTCCGGCGATCCGATGCCGGGGAACACGTATTGATAGGGGGTCTCGAAGGAGGCGCGCACCACGTCCCAGGCGGCGCCGGCCCGCTTCGACACCACCAATTCGGACCCGCGGGTGCTGTGGTAGTTCGACAGCCGCATCAACTGGATCAGCCGATCGCTGGCGTTGATCCCGAGCTTGATCCAGTCATCGGGAATAAAGGGAAAAAAATCGTAGATCTCGTGGATCAACCGGCTGTCCGGCGCGGCGCGGCGAACCGCGAAGTACAGGAGATCGTATTCCTGGGCGGTGCTGAGGAAAACGATGGAGGGACGCAGCGCCCGTAAAATGCTGGCGATCAACGCCGCGCATTCCCGCACGTCGATGGTCCAGAAATGCGCCGACAAGGGCGACGGCTTGGCCGGACCGGCGTGCAGCACCAGCGTGCGGTCAGGCGGAAACACCGTGGCCAGGGCGGCGTCCGGGATCACTTCGTGAATAGCGGAGCGGACGATGACGTGATCGAACCGATGCCCCTTCAACTGGCGTTCGATTTTGGCGAATTCGGCGTCGGTCGCCTGCCGGATGAAGTCGGGATCGGAATAAATCGGCCGGATGCGATCACGGGGTATTCCCAGATCAAGCAGCCGATCAATGAGTTTCATCTCCATCCGATTATACGATATGAGCACGTAGTCGAAATCGCGGCCGGCCAGCGCTTCGGGCGTCAGAACCTCGAAACCGTGGAAAGTCCCCAGCCGCGCCGCCGCCTGATCGACGAATCCTAGAATTTCCAGATCCCGCCGACCCGTCAGAACATGGACGATGGCCTCCGAATGGGATCCGGCCCCATAAACGTAAATGCGCCCCGGCGGCAACCGTTCCTTGAGAAACTTCCGCGCCGATCCCAGGTCGCGAGGCCCGCCGAAATACGCCTCCACCTCATCGGCCAGGGAATCGACCTGGCGCGCCGCGTCCGCTTCGATGAACGGTTCGACCACGCTCCAGAAACCGGAATCATTCGACATGATGGACCTTCGATCATTACCGCATGGAAAACGTTGGATGCGCGGGCTTTCGGGAGATGTGGGAAATCTTCGGAAGGGGGTGTGAAGAAAGCGCTAATCCGCCTGCCCCAAGGCCCGGAGCAGAGCGGCCTCGACATCGGGGGCGAGCGCCTCCGCCGCCGGCTCGATCCTTCTTCCAGACAGATGATCCAGCACCGCGGCGACGGTTTCGGCGACCGGCCGGATGCGCAGCCCGGCCTCGACCGCCCGGCGATTCGACACGGCGTAGAGGAAGCGATGCCGATCCGGCAGGTTTGACCAATCGGCGAGATCCAGCCAGCGGGAGCCTTCGACCGAACGCGCGAGAAGATCCGCGTCCACCCATGTCGGGCGGGCGACGCCGCCGGTCGCCGCCGCGATACGGTCCAGAAGGTCGCCGGCGATGGAATCCGACGCCGGGCCGACGACGTTAAAGGTCGCGAAACCGGACGACGGCGCCTCGAGAAGGCGGATCACCCAATCAGTGAGATCCCGGACGTCGATGAACTGCCATGGCGCATCGGGTATTCCCGGCGCCAGGAACCTTCCCCCGGCGGCCAGACGGCGAACCCAGTAATGGAAACGATGACTGCGGTCATAAGGGCCGACGAGATAGCCGGGACGCAGGACGAGGCCGCCTTCCCCCCAAGCGGCGTGCAGGGCGCGCTCGCAGGCGGCCTTTAAGAAACCATAAGTCTCGGCGTTCAACGGGGGGTCCGCGGAGGAGGCCGCAAGGTCGTCGGGCGTGGCCTCGCCCGGATGATCCTCGTCGATTCCCGGATGGGGGAAGTCGGCGTAGCGATTCACTGAGGACACCAGCGCGTAACGCCGCGCCGCGCCGCGCAGGGCAGTCGCCGCGGCGGTCACTTGCCGGGGGAAATAAGCGCAAGTATCGATCACCGCGTCCCAGCGACGCCCCGCAAGGGCGGACAGGTCGCGATCACGGTCGCCGATCAATCTCTCCACGCCCGGCGTGGGACGGGGATCACTGCGACCGCGGTTGAAATGCGTCACCCGATGCCCGGCCCGCAGGGCGGAATCCGTGAAATGGCGGCCCAGGAAAACGGCGCCGCCGAGAACGAGGATATCCATGACGTTCGGCCGGAAGCCCCCTATGTCGATAGCGTCCAACGTCGCGGCGCAAACCCGCCGACACGCCAAGGCGGTCAGGAGTCGCGCGGCTTTCGGCGGAATGGCGATCACATCGTTTTCGCCAGTGTTTTTATCGGCGTTTTTATCGGCGTTTTTATCGGTCATGGCGGCGAATTCCGCCATGCCTTCAATCCGCGCCGCGTCGGCTTTGTATCACCTGGCCGTTACTGATCTCCAGCAAAACCGCGCCGATGAGGCGGACGACCGCGCCCCGCCGAATGGTGTAAATTTCCATGAGGGTTGACGGGGGGGGGAGGCGCCTCCGAAGGAACCGGGCCGAAGATCACGTCGCGTCGGGCATGCAGAATGATCGCCTGTACGTCCCAGGGAACGACGCGGGGTTGCCGCAACAGCTCGTCTAGGGCGAACAATTGCCGGTCGGCGCCCTCGTGCTGCACCATGGCGTCGATCTCGGGTTGGGTGATCGGGACTTCGAAGAAGGTCTTCCAACTCGGGCCGACCCCCAGCTGAGGCATGACGAAACCAGTTTCGGTGAACCAGCGAACGACGCGAGGGGAGAACTCCAGCTCTTCCGCCAGTTCCCGGATCAGCGCCGCCCGCGGGGTTTCTCCCGGCTCCACCCGCCCGCCGAACAGACACCAGTGATCGGCCACCCGCAAGGATGGACGGTCGTCGCGCAACTGCATCAGGTAACGCCCGTCGGCAGCGACCATCAGCGCGGCGACGTCGTTGAGGCGGGGGCTTCCGGCGGCGGCGAGCACGCCGCCCGGATGATCCGGTCCGACCGCCCAGCTTTCCGAACTGGTTCCCATCGTTCTGCCCTTCAGATGGCCCTTCAGATGGCCCTTCAGATGGCCCTTCAGATGGCCCTTCAGATGAAGGAGAGGTGTTGCGGCGGCGTTCCGGTCGGGGGCTGGATGACGTGGCGGCCCTTGATGTGGGCGTCGAGAGCCTGATTGACCTTGTGTTGCAGGCACAAGGTGCCGCACATGGTCTGGGCGTTGAATTCCGGCCCGGCCAGATAGTTCATCACCTCCCAATAGCGATCCGAAGCCCAGATGTCCTTGAAACGGGTTTCACAGATGTTGCCGACGTGGAACTTCTTGTAGCGTTCGTTGAACAGCATCCCGCACGGGGCCACTAGGCCCGAGCCGGACAACTGGATCATGAAGGGCGGACCGTAGCAGCGTTGATAATCGCGATGATGGCCGTCGTGGATCTTGGACCATTTGACCACGACCTTGTATTCCTCGTCCGACAAGGCCTCGGCCTGGCGCAGTTTATCGTAGATCGCCTCGTAGGCGCCGTAATCGACGCCCAGCGTGCCGTCCTCGTCGTCCGAGCAATGCTTTATCACCAGATAGTCGGGGCGCAATTCCTTGCCGAGCTGGGCCAGCGGCAGTATCTGGTCGGCGTATTGCGGCATTAAGACCATCTGCAAGCCGATAGTCACCCCCAAGCCGTCGCGTTTCTTGATCGCCACCATCTCGCGGATATTGTCGCAGATGCGGTCGAACCAATGCTCCTTCACCCCCATGATCTCGGCGTAGCGCGCGCGCTCACCTGCGGAGATGTTGATTCGCAGGTAGGTCATGTGGGGCAGTATCTCCTCCAGCTTGCGCCTGTTCAGCACAAAACCGTTGGTGCCGGCGGCCATGGAGAGGCCGAGCTCGCTGCCCCGCACGATGGTGTCGACGAACACCGGCGAAATGGTGCTCTCTCCATCCGACACCAGCGAGATTCCTTTGACGCCGATTTCGGCGCAATCCTCAAGGAAATCGTAGATCACCTTCTGGGTTATCACCTGCCGATCATTCTCCTGCAACATCGCGTAACAGAAGTGACACCCGTAGTTGCAGGCGCGGGTGAGCGCCATGTCGATAGTGATCGGCGCCACCCGCTCGCCGCGTTCCCAGGCGCGCACGCGATCAAGATGCCACGCGATCTTGGTCCCATCGAGAACGAGCTGGGCGTGTTCGGGCATCAAGTTGGTCATAGTCGAAATCTCCGTGGTCGTCCGTTCAAAGCGAACGGGGCGCCCCTGGGCGTATGGCCTGGGTGCGTGGGCGTACGCGTCACAGGCGGCGGATGGCGTTCTCGTCCTTGCGTTGTTCGTGGTAGAGCTGGACCCTGCCTTCCACGCTCCGCTTCACATGGCGCTCCAGGGCGCGCATCAGATCCGGCTTTTCTCCGGCCGTCACCGCCGCCGCGAAGGAGACCACGGCTCTGACGGGGCGGCCGTTCAGATCGTCATCCAGCCGCAGCAGGGATATGCTGTCGCGGGAACGCCCGATTCCGTCGAGAAAGGCGATGATCCCCGCCGCGAGCCGTTCCTCCCGTTCCGCATCGGTCAGCGCCAGCCATCGGGCGTCGGGCGGAGGATCGAACTCGTTGCGGCGATCCGCCATGCCGCTTCGTTCCCGATAGGCGTCGCGCAGGTGGTGGGCCATGCGGGACAACGGAACGAAGGCCGGGTCGGCGTTGACCGGATGCAGAATGCCGGCGACGGGCCGCGCCGCGTCGCCGTCCCGCAAGGCCGCCATAGCGTTGATCGGTCCGTGATCGGCGGCGTCGTCCACCGGCGTGTTCTCGATGACCGCGCAGAAGACGTCGAGCAGCGCGCGCTCCACCGGCCCCCGTCCCCGATCATGACGGGCCTTTTCGATGAGGTGAGTGTCGGGATCGATCAAAACGATCAGTTCCGCGGAGCCGTCGACGACGGCCACGCGCACCAACCCCTCGGCTTCCTCCAGCGCGCCTTCGTGGTCGATGGCCGCCAGGCGTCGGTGCATGCCCTGACGAAGCGAGTGATGCACGCGCCGCAGAGCGGACCCGACTCCCAGCGCGCTCACGGTGACGACCACACCGCCGCCATCCGCGCCGGCGTCGATGGAGGCGTGTCCCAGCGCCGACAGCAGCCCCAGCAGTTCGCCGTGACGTTCCGTTGGCAGGGTGTCGAGACCGACCCTCACCGCAATATCCGGGCGGCCGACGGCTTCGGCGGATTCCGCCATGTTGAGAATGCCGCGCACCGGATCCTCGTCGGGCACCCATATCTCCAGGAAATCCTGCGAGGCGGTGTGACAGCGGGAGGCGTTCAACAGACCGTCCCGAAACTCGGCGACGAGGGTTTCGTATTGGATCGGCGCCAGGCTGGCGTTGGCGGTCATGGAAAGTCTCGATTCCGAAGGAAAGCGTTGACCTCTCCGGCGACGCGTTCGATATCGTCGGGGGTCAGGAACTGATTGATCGGCAGAGTCAGAATGCGGCCAGCCTGGGCCTCCGCCACCGGAAAATCGCCGGGTCGGTATCCCAGACTGGCGGCGGCGGGTTGCAGATGTATCGGAACCGGATAGTGGATGGCTGTTCCAATTCCCCGCGCCGCCAAATGAGCCTGAAGCGCATCGCGTCGGTCGACCTGGATGACGTAGGTGTGGAATGTGTTGAACTCGCCCTCCCGGTCCGGGGGAATGAAGATCAGGTTCCGATCAAGCAGCGAATCGTAGAGGGCGGCGTTGCGACGGCGACGTTCGATCACGCCGGGCAGACGCTTCAGACGCATCGCCAGTATGGCGGCCTGCAAGGTGTCCATGCGCGACACCAACCCGAATTCGGCGACCGTATTCCGATCAGCCATGCCGTGGTTGCGCAGCCGCCGTATCCGCTCGGCCAAATCCGACCGGTTGGTGATTAGGAAGCCCGCGTCGCCACAGGCGTTGAGGTTCTTCAGCGGGTGGGCGGAAAAACAGCCGAAGTCGCCCATTGCGCCGGCGAGCCGCCCGTCCAAACCGGAACCGATGGCCTGAGCGGCGTCTTCGATCACCAACAGGCCGCGCCGTTCGGCCAGCGCGGCGATCCGCCCCATGTCGGCGACGCGACCGGTCAGATGCACGGGCATGATCGCCTTGGTTCGCGACGTGACGGCGCGTTCCACCGCGTCGGGATCAATGTTCTGATCGGGCTGCACGTCAACCAGAACCGGCGTGGCGCCGACATGCATGATGGCGGCGGTGGAGGCGATAAAGGAATTCGCCGGGGTGATGACCTCGTCGCCGCGGCCGACGCCCAGCGCCCGCATCGCGAGGATCAGAGCGTCGGTTCCGGAGTTCAGCGCGACCGCGTCGGCCACGCCGTGAAAATCCGCCAGCGCCTTTTCCAGTTCGCCAACCGCGGCGCCGCCGACGAAGTCGGCCCGTTTCAGCGCGGCCGTCACCACGGCCA
Source organism: uncultured Azospirillum sp. (assembly GCA_937960755.1). GTDB lineage: Bacteria > Pseudomonadota > Alphaproteobacteria > Azospirillales > Azospirillaceae > Azospirillum. The sequence goes on along the minus strand of CALGOL010000584.1, from coordinate 12,056 downwards.
GAAGCTCATCCCCCTCCTCCTCGAACTGGGCCTGGAGGTTGACGTAGGGTATAGGGCGATCAGCGTCCGGCATAATAGCTCCGCACGGTTTCGATCACGTAATCCTGCTCCTCCCGGCTTATGTGCTGGTCGGTCGGAAACGTGATGATTTCCCTGGTGTGGCGATCAGTGACGGGGAAATCCCCCCAATCATGCCCCAGATGCTTGAGAGCGTCTTGCAGATAGAGGGGGATCGGATAGTGGATCTTGGCCTCAATCCCCCGCTCCTGAACGTAACGCAGCAATCCGTCGCGATCTTCCGCGAAAACGATGTAGAGATGATAGACTAGGCGCATTCCCGGCGGGCGCGGCGGGATGCGTATCTGCGGAATGCGGGCCAGATGCTCGTCGTAGTATTCGGCGTTCTCGATCCGCTTGTCGGATATCTTTTGAGCGTCGCCGATCAGCCAGTTCCCGACCACGGCCTGAAGGCTGTCGAGCCGGCTGTTATACCCCAGCAGCTCGATTTCGTCGCGATTGCGCATGCCGTGGTTGCGCAGCAGGCGCAGTCGGCGCGCCACGTCGTCGTCGTCGGTGACGATGACGCCGGCGTCGCCCCAGACGTTAAGGTTCTTCAGCGGATGTAGCGAAAAGGCGCCGGTCATGCCCCAGGTGCCGGAATTACGCCCTTCGATATTGGCTAGGATGCCCTGACAAGCGTCCTCGATCACCGAAAGCCCGTGTCTTTCGGCGATCGGCAGCAAGGCCCGCATGTCGGTCATATAGCCGGTGAAATGAACCGGCAGGATGGCCTTGGCGCGAGGGGTGATGGCGGCCTCGACCTGATTGACGTTCATGCAGAAGGTGTCGTCGCAATCGACGAACACCGGGACGGCGCCCAGCTCGGCGATGGCGCCCACTGTGGCGATAAAGGTGTTCGCGGCGGTGACGACCTCATCGCCATGCCCGACGCCGGCGGCCTTCAGCGACAACTTGATGGCGTCGGTGCCGGAGTTGACGCCGATCGCATGCTTGGCGCCGATCAACCGGGCGAACCGATTTTCGAACTCCGCCACCGGCTCGCCCAGCGTGAAGTCGCCGGTGGCGACAAAATTCTTAATCCGTTCGAGGAGATCGTCGATTTCGGCGAACTGCTGCGGCAGATAGGAGTAACGAACCTTCATTGAATGCTCCGGCTCAAAATGGCCCGCGAAACGTGGGGTGGGGCACGTCCATGGGAAGTTTGGCCAACTCGGCCGCCATGCGCTCGCGCGGCGCGGTCAGGCGGAGAGGGTCGGCTCCGGCCAGTCCGGCGGCCGCATCAATGATGGTGAGGGCGTTCGGATAGAAGCCGCCAAGCAGCGCGCGGCTGCTGGGAGTGGGGTGGTCGGGCAGGCCGAAACGCAAAGGAGGGGCCCGCAGCGCGCCCAGCGCCTCTTCCGCCACGCAAGCCGCCAGTTCCGCGCCGACGCCGAAACGCCGAAAACCGGTGTCGACCACCATCAGCCGCCCGGTTCGCCGTACGGAATCGACGACCATTCTCGGCGAGAAGGGACGGATCACGGCCATGTCGATCACTTCGGCGGACACTCCCGCCTCGGCCAACGCCTCGGCGGCGCACAACGCCTCCAGCAACATGTACGAGGTGGCGACGATCGTCACGTCCGCACCCGGCCGGACGATTCTCGGACCGTCGAGGGGAACGACGTAGCGACCGGGGGGAACCTCGCCGGTGGCGTAATGAACCCAGCGGTGTTCGATGACGAGCACCGGGTTGTCGTCCTCCAGCGCCGCGATCAGTTGGCCCTTGGCCTCCCGCGCGGTGGAGGGCATGACGACCTTCAGGCCGGGAACCATGGCGAACAGGGTTTCCAGGCTTTGGGAGTGCGCCGGCCCCTGTCCCCAGCCGCGTCCGACGATCATGCGGACCACCAGAGGAACCCGGTGCTTGCCGTTGGAGACGTAGCTGATCTTGGCGGCGTTGTTGAAGAGCTGCTCCAGGGACAGAAGGGCGAAGTCGACGCGCTGATGAATAATCAGCGGTCGCCGCCCCATTAGCGCCGCCCCGATCGCGGCGCCGGTGAAGCCGTTTTCGGCGATCGGCATCTCCATGACCCGTCGCGAGCCGTATTTTTCGAGCAACCCCCCAGTGGTCCCGAATATCGCCTTGGGGTCGGCGACGCCTTCGCCCATGACGAAGACCGACTCGTCACGCTCCATCGCCACGTCGGTCGCTTCGCGCAACGCCTCGGCGACGGTGAGTATTCGTGTTTCAGGCGTAGACATGATTTCCAACCGTCTCCGGATCCGGAAAGGGAGCCGCTTTGGCGAAAGCGAAGGCCTCGCCGATCTCGTCTCCAATGGCGTTTCGGATCGCCTCCAATCCAGCCTCGTCAATCAGGTCGGCGGCGCGGAGGCGGGTGGCGAGACGCTCCACCGGACATCGATCCTTCCAGGATAGAAACTCCGTCTCGGTGCGATATCCGATGTCGTTGTCGAAATTGGGGCCGCAGTGTTCGCGCCAGCGATAGGTGTCGAACACCAGCAGCGTTGGCCCCTCTCCGGCCCGGGCCCGGGCGACCGCCCGGGCGGTCGCTTCGCGCACCGCCTCGACGTCGTTGCCGTCCGCCCCGTCCGTCGGGATCGCATGGGCGTCGGCCAATGCGGAGAAGGGACGCGCGGGCTGACGGTCATCCAATCCCGTGTAGCAGGAGTAGAGGTTATTCTCGAGCACAAACAGCGCCGGCAGCCGGTGCACCGCGGCGAAATTCAGCGTCTCGTGAAAGACGCCCTCCTCGGTGGCGCCATCGCCGAAGAAGGCGACCGAGACGGCGTCGAGCCCCCGCTGGATCATGGAGAGGGCGACCCCGTTGGCGATGGGCAGGCAACTGCCGACGATGGGCAAGCTGAGCAGAACGCCCGCGTCATCGTCGAACAGGTGCATCGACCCGCCACGCCCCCCGCAACATCCCGCCGCGCGGCCATACATTTCAGCCAACATCGCCTTGAGATCGCCACCCTTGGCCAGATAATGGGCATGGCAGCGATGGGTGCTGACCACCTTGTCGTCGGGACGCAGCGCGGCGCAGACGCCTACCGCCACGGCCTCCTGCCCGGTGGACAGGTGGACCGGGCAGCGCATCTCCTGCTCGGCGTAACGCGCGGCGATCTCCTCCTCGATCAGGCGGATGCGAAGCATCGCACGCAGCAGGGACAAGGTCTCGTCAATTTCGGCGGTTCGCATGGCGTGCGCTCTTCGGGTCACTGCAGACCGACATGTTGCATCGTGCGGATATTGTAATAGCGCCGGTCGTTCATCGCATCGGGAAGCTTGCCCGCGGCGAAAGCGGCGACGAGATCGCGCACGGCGTCTTCGATGGTGCGTCGGGGCCGAAATCCCCACTCCCGGGCGATCTTCTCGGAGGAGACGTGGTAGGAGCGGGGATCGTCGGAAGGCAGAACCTCCGCCTGGACGTGGGGTCCGACCACCGAACGGACGATATCGGCGAGAGCCGCCACCGAGTGATTCTTCTCTCCGGCATTGTAGATTTTGCCGTCGATCGTCTCGTCGGGAAGCGCCAACCCGGTTAGATAGACGTCGCACATATCGTCGATATGGATGTTCGGGCGAAGCTGGGCGCCTCCCATCACTTTGACCCGACCCGCGTTCACCGCGTGGTTGGTCAGGATGTTCACGATCACGTCCAGCCTTTGGCGGGGAGAGTAGCCGCAGACGGTCGCCGGCCTGATGGTCAAGGTGACGAAGCCGGGGGCGCGCTCTTCCTCCAGGATGGCCTCGCAGGCGGCCTTGAAGCGCGAGTAGTCGGTCAGGGGCTCCAGGCTCAGATCTTCAGTAACCTCCACCCCTTCCTTGACGCCGTACACCGAGGACGAAGAGGCGTAGATGAAGCGGCGCGCCCCGGCGGCCTTGGCGGCGCGCACCAGCGGACGAAAAGCGTCGAGGTTGATCGACCTGCCCAGGGCGGGGTTCAGTTCGAACGACGGGTCGTTGGAGATGCAGGCGAGATGAATGACCGCGTCGCACCCGGCCAAGGCGTCGGCCACCACGTTCGCATCGCGCAGATCGCCGCGTATTTCGCGCAGGTTCGGGTGTCCGCGACATCCTTCCAGAGCCTCGTCTCCATAGAGGTAGAGGTCGAGCACGGTGACCGCATGTCCGGCCGCCAGCAATTTAGGCACGAGAACGGCGCCCACATATCCCGCGCCGCCGGTCACCATGACGCGCCATGTCTTCTCGCTCATCATACCGACTCCATTCGGGCTGACTCCGTTCGGGACGCCGCCGAAGACTCGTCGCGCCAACCCATGGCGAGATCAAGAATCGCGTGGCACAGCGTCAGATGCAGGATTTCCACGAAACCGTACTGTGACGACGCCACGTAGAAATTGACGTCGCCCATGGTTCTCAGCGGGTTTTCGGGGGTGAAGCCGCTGAGGGTGACCACCATGCAGCCGCGCGCCCGCGCCGCCTTCACCGCGTTCAGAATGTTGGGTGATCGGCCGGAACTGCTGATGGCGATCAGAAGATCGCCGGCGCGCGCGTGCAGCTCGATTTGGGTGGAGAAGACGTTCTCATAGCCGAGGTCGTTGCCGAGACAGGTCAGCGCGGCGCCGTCGTTGAACGCGGTCGCCCGCAAGCCGCCGTTCTTGGAATAGTCGATCGCGCAGTGGCTGGCGATGGCGGCGCTGCCGCCGTTGCCGACGAACATGATCTTGTCGCCCCGGTCATGGGCGGCGCGCGCCGCCGTCTGAACGCGCCTCACTCCCTCGTCGGCCGCGATCCCGCTCCCCGCGTCCGCGGACACCTCAACCGACCGCGCCAGTTGGGCGAGAGCCGCGAAGTACGACGTCAGCTGGCCTTCCATGGGCTCTCATCCTATTTCAACAGGGTCTGAAGATACTTGAGCACCGCCGGTTTCTCCACCGACTTCCGGTGGCCGACGATCCCGACCTTCAGCGCGCCGACGACGTTTCCGATAAATCCGGCGCCCGCCAGGGAGGCTCCCGCCGCCACCAGGGGCGCCGTCACCGCGAAGAAGGCGTCTCCCGCGCCCACCGTGTCGACCACGGTCTTCGTCAACGCCGGCAAATGGGTCAACGGTTCGCCCGGACCGCGGGTGACGCAGCCATGCCGCCCGTTGGTGACGACCATGCGGTCGCAATCGATACGGGCCGGCAGCAACTCGCCGATAATTTTGTCGACGCTCGCAAATTTATCGGCGACCGCCAGTCGGGCCTCGGGAGCGTCGATGCAGATATAGTCGGCGCGGGGATACTTGGTGATTAGATTGAAACCGGTGTTCGCGCTGTTGGATTGCGCGTTGACGGCGAGGAAACGCGCGTTGTCGATCAGCGCCTTGATGACGCGCGGCGTAATCAGGCCGTGCCCGAAGTCGGTAACGATCACCACGTCGGCGTCCAGCGCCCGCCGCGCGACCAGTTCGACGAGATCGTCCTCGTCAGGGCCGGTCAGCGGCGCGTCGTCCATTGTATAGACTTCGAACAGCTTGCGTAAATAGCTCTGGTCGATGAAGCGGCATTTGCGCGTGGTCGGCCGGTCACGCAGCGTGACGGTTTCCAGGCCGACGTTGGGCTTCAAGGCCGCCTGCACGACGTCTTCGTGCCGTTCCCTTTCGCCGAGACCGGTCACCACGTCAACCTTGGCGCAGAAACCCGCGACGTGGTTCGCCGCCGCCACGACGCCCCCCGCGAACAGCTCGCGGTTCTGGAAGAGCGTGGCGATCATGTTCTCTTTGGGCGAACGCCCCATGGGCACAACGTATTGGTATTCGTCCACGATGGCGTCGCCGATCACCAGGATCTTCAAATCGCGCACGCGCTCGATCAGCGCCGTGAAAACCTCCAGCCCGCCCATTTCGCGCTGCGCGTTGAGAAAGGCCCGCAGCGGCGGATCGTAGACGTCCAGATGACGGTTGATTAGGGAGGAGGAGCTGTAGGTGATCTCGTTGGTGAAAACGAGACGGCCGCCGAAACGCTCGACCATGGCGGCCTCGTCGCGGATCTTTCCGGTGACGTCGTCCTCCGGATTGGCGTAGTCGCCGCCCTTGACGTAGACGTCGGGCCGGACCGCCTGCAGCACGCCCTCCGCAGTGGGTTCATGCACGATGGCGACATGGTCGACGCAGGCGAGCGACGCCAGCATCTCGGCGCGTATGCCGTGCGGGAACACCGGACGCCCCGGTCCCTTGCTGACGAAGGCGTCAGCGGTCACGGTGACGATCAGCAGGTCTCCCTCCCGCCGGGCCGCTTGGAGATGGCGAACATGCCCGAAGTGCATCAGGTCGAAGGTGCCGTGGGCGAGCGCGATCCTACGCCCTCTCTCGCGCTCGGCTCGAGCGATTTCGGCGACCTCGGCGACGGTCTTGATCTTCGCAAGGGGGGCTGCGCTCATCACTCGGTCAGTCCTTCAGAAACATGAACCAGGTCCGCGTCGCCTCGGCGATAGACCCGGCGTCCCACACGGGCGCTTCGCGCCAGTCCTCAATCCGTTCGGCCATGATCCCCACGCCCTCTTCGAAGGATACGCGGGGCCGCCAGTCCAGCCGCCGCCGAATGAGATCGATGTCGGCGAAGGTGCAGTCCGGTTCGCCCGGACGCTTGGGGACATGGACCACGGGGCCGCCCAGAAGCTCCACCAAATGATTGATGCTGTATGTTCCGCCCGACCCGACGTTCAGTATTTCGCCGTCGAGCGTCGAGGCCGCCGCGCGCACAAAGGCGTCGACCACGTCGGTGACGAAGGTGAAGTCGCGGGTTTGGGCGCCGTCGCCGACCACCGTGAAGGGCTTGCCGTTCAGCTTCTGGGCCAGAAATACGCCGAACACCGCGCCATAGGCGCCGCTGGTGCGGGCGCGCGGCCCGTAGACGTTGAATAGTCGCAAGGCCACGGCGGGAAGGCCGTAGACCTGACGCCAATGCATAACGCAGCGTTCGCCCAGCCATTTGGTCAGCGCGTAAGGATACTGGGGCGCCACCGGCGCGGTTTCCGGCGTCGGGTGCTGCGTCGCCAGTCCATAACAGGACGAGGAGGCGGCGTAGAGGAAGCGCTTGGCGCCGGCCTTGCGGGCCGCCTCCAGCACCATCACCGTGCCGTCCACATTGCTGCGATGGTATTCGACAGGGCGCTCGATCGAAGGCACGATGTCGGCCAGCGCGGCCAGATGGAACACCCAGTCCACCCCCTCGAAGGCCTCGTCGATGGCGCCGGGCTCGGCGATGTCCGCCCGAAGGAAAGAAAAGCGGGGATCGGCTCCAGCCGCACGCAGATTATCGGGCCGTCCGTTGGCGAAATTATCGATGCCGACCACGGTCCAGCCGTCCGCCAGCAAGCGATCCACCAAATGACTGCCGATGAAGCCGGCGGCGCCGGTCACCACCGCCTTTCCTGTACCGATCGCCTCGGCGGAAACTCTTGTCGTCGGGGTGGTGGTCACGGCGGCGTCTCTCCCGAAGCTGGCCCTGTGAACATGGGATTCGGTGATATGGACAGTTTCCGTCCGGCGCAGGAACCGAATTCGCCGCCCATATCCCCGTGAAGTTTGCTGGAATGGAAAATTATCGCCATTCGCTGGTGTTTGTCATTATTCAGATTTTCTGTATTTCACGTCATATTTACCATATCAATCGATTTTATTCTCAGGTTTATTTATTTTCACATCTTTCACTCGAAGCCATTGCGCATTGATTTTTAAAGGTATAGATTAACATTCGGTGAATTGCGCCGATGCGGATCGCCTCGTCGCCTTGAACCAGCGCCCCGTCGACGAAGGCGTCATGAACGGGCCAGGTCATGAACGTCAGCCCCGGTGAAGCGCCAGGGCGATCGGGTGAAACGCGCGCGGCGTTGAGCGCCGCCTGCGTAGACGGTATTGTACCGTTTTCCCTAAATATTAACCTTCTTCACCCCGTCGAAAGCCGGGGCCCATCTTATGAGAAACGTCGTCGAAAAGATGGATTTCGGCGCACAAAGGAATGACGGTGAAAGGTCAATCTTTCGGCGGATTAGTCTTATCGTTCTTTTTCATCCGACCCGCCTGCGGATCGCGTTCCGACACCTCCCCGTCCTTGCCGGGTGGCGGTTTGACCGCCGCCTTGACGATTGCCGCGTCGATCAACATTCCTTGACGAACGGTCATCCCGCGCGCGTCCTGTTGCCGCTTGAACTCCCGACAATCACCCCGTAACATGGAATGAGCTAGTATTTTATAGCCGCATATTTAAAATTAGGAGATACATAGCTTATGTTTATTCATCCGCAGCCGCCGTTGCCCGGCTTCCTGTTTGGCCTCACCCTGTCGAATAGCGCCAATAGTCCGGCCACCACCATCGACGTCGACGCGGGCGTAGCGGCTGACGCCGACAACGCTCAGTTGGTCCAACTCGCCTCGGGGATATCGAAAGTCCTTCAAAGTTAAGGGGTTTGGTCCGCCGGCTCAGGCGGTAACGGTCTCGATGCGGGCGCCCGCGCCGCTGCCGTTTGGTACCATGTTTTTCTGATCCGCGCCGATTCGGACGGGGCCGGGGATATTTTATTCTCCACCAGCTTTTCCAACCCGACATTGCCGTCAGGCTATTCACATAAACGGCGCATTGGATCGATCCGGACCGATGTTTCGGGCAATATCCTAGCCTTTGTACAGTCTGAAGATGAATTTATATGGTCAGCATCATCCTATGACGTGCAGGGTGTCACCACGCTGGGGGCGACTAGCGCACTGTTCACGTTAAGCGTGCCGCCGGACGTGAAAGTGTTGGCGCGCGTGCGCGCTGGTCTTGTTAATAGCGGAACAATAGGTGTTTAGTGTGTAATTCGATCTCCTGACGAAACGCTCACCCAGACGACCGGCTTCGGTTCGGGAAGCGGTAATAACTTAACTACTTTTTCTATCGGCACCGCGGCGACTGGTGAATTTCTGGTTCGCACCAACACTTCAAGACAGATCGCCGCGATCACAAATGTCAGCGCCAATAATACCTTCTATGTCCGCACTGTCGGATGGTTTGACAACCGGCGGTGACAAACGGTGAAAGCCGGCGAGAGGCGGGCATGGAAAAAGCGGAGACTGTTTCGATGAAAACGCCGGTCGACGGGCGGCGGCCGCTGGCGCTGCGCCACACTCCGTGGGAGCTCACCGAAGTGGGACCCCGGGGGCGGCGGAACTGAACGCGCTGATCGACGGCGGCGATTACAACGGGGCCGTCCGGCGCTTCACCGAGTTCTTCCTGCCTGAGCGCGAGCACGCCGCGGCCGTGTCCGGCTGCCTCGACACCGATCTGACGATCAGCGCCGCTTGTTATTACACCGCCTACATGCATTTTCTGGTCGACCGCTTTCAGGTCAGCGAAGAACGGTACGGACGGGCCCTCGCTCTTTGCCAGGAAATCGACCTGCCCATCGCCCGCGATGTCGGGTTCCTGCCCTACGCCGCCTTCGCCGCTGAAGCCCACGCGCTGGACCGGGAGATCGCCGCCGGCCCCAACGCCGCGGCCCCCAGCATCCTGATCGCCGCCATGCCCAAATCGGCCAGTTCCTTTCTCAGTTCCCTCGTCTCGACCGCGACCCAAATGCCGATCGCCCAGATCAGCCTTGGCGTAGCCTTCCGGTCCGCCGTGGCGCCGCGCTGGCTCGACCGTTTCGCGCGGGGCGGCTGCGCCATTCATGGACATCTGCTGGCCAGCGACTGGAATCTGGCGCTGCTGGAACGCTCCGGCGTCAAGGACGTGTTCGTGCAGTACCGCGATCCGCGGGAAGCCGCATGGTCGGCGCTCAAATCCCGCCCACAGAGCCTCGACGCCGAGGCGTTCTTCGACATGCATCTGGCGTTCCTGCCGCGCTGGTTGGCCGGCTGGCTGGATTTACGCGACAAGGGGTGTTCCTTCCGACTGCATTTCATCGATTACGCCGATATCGCGTCGGACCCCCGCGCCGTTCTCGAAAACATCCTGGAGACGGCCGGCCATTCCCACGCCCCGGCGGCGCTCGAAAAGGTGGTCGAGGCCGCGACGGGAAATCTGCATCGTTATAACTTTCGCCGCGGCGACCGCGACGAATGGCGGCGCATGATGACGCCGGAAATGGTGGAGAAGGCCGACGCCTATATCCCGCCGTCGGTTCGTGAATTCTGCCGGATATGATCCTTTGGCGGAAGCGCCGCTCCAGGGACGCCGCGCAGATGAAATTACCTGACGGGTGATTTCATCTGCGCGTCGCCGTCAGTCGCTACGCAAGGCCCTCCCCTTATCAATCGGTTTTTCCCCGACGCGCGCCATGGCGCGAATTGTTCTCTTGTTTGAAATATCGCCTTCAAACGCCGTCGGCGTCATAACGATTGAGCAAAATTGTTTAGCGAAATCGGCTGAATATCTTACATAAGGCGCCGGATCGCGGCGCCAATTGGCGGATAACCGCGACCGAGGCCTTATTCGACGCCGCTGACCCATGGAGACGACGATGAACGCGGAGCCGCACCAGAACATGGATGGCGCAAAAATCGATGTCGATGCGTGGCGTCGTCGTATTCGGGACGACACCTTCGCCAATTATCATCGCGAAATGGGGGTGGCGCTGTCGAAGGAGGAACCGGCGGCGGCGGCGGCGGCGTTCGAACGGGCGTTGGTCATCCTGCCCGACGACCCCGCTTCCGGGTACGGGCTGGTTTCGGCGTTGCGCGCCGCCGGGAACCAAGCCGAAGCGGCGGCGGCGGATCAGCGGTTCCGAGCGCGGAACCCGGAATATTGGAGCGACGGCGCTTTCGCCATGGGCCATGGAGCGCGGGAGGCCGATCATTGGCGCGAAGCCCAGGCGCTATACCGCCAAGTGGCGGACAGCCGGCCGAATCACGAGGAGGCGCGTGATTGTCTTGGACTGTGCTTGGCCCAGGCCAATGATTGGGCGGGGGCTCAAGCGATCTACGACGCCGTCGCGCCGCGTTCCGATTGGCGCGATGCGGCGAGAATCGCCGATGGGCACGCCAGCTTGGGGGCCATCCTGTTGACCCAAGGCGACCAAGCGCATGCTGAAATGGAATTAAGGCGCGGATTGGCGATCGATCCCGACAATTACGTCGGCCTAAAAAATCTCGGCGTCCTCCTGGCGCAGGAAAATCGCTCCGATGCTTGGGAAGAGGCGTTGGTCAGGCTGGACCGCGCCCTCCAACTTTTCCCCGAATCATTGGAGATCACTCACTGGCTATACCGTTTGCTGCTGGCCATGGGACATGTCTCCCGCGGCGAACGCTTGTTGCGACAGTTGATCGAACGCGGAAGCGCCACCGCCTATTACCGCTTCTTGTTGGCGATGAGCCTGATCGGGACGCGCCGCTATGGGGAAGCCGAAAAGGTCGCCCGCGAAACGCTGAACGCATCGCCGCGCGAACACTTTGGTTACACGGCGCTTGGAGAGGTTTTGCTGGCGGTCGGAAATTCCGAAGCGGCGCTGGCGGCGCATCGGTCGGCGATGGACGTCCTGGGGACGTCAGTCCAGACCTTTCCGACAATTCCGGCTTTGCGGGCCTTCGCAGCCTGGACGCTGGGGCGCATCGACGAGGCGGAAGCCAACGCCGAATTGGCCTTGCGCCTTGCGCGGACGGATCGGGCGTTGGCGGTTCTGGGCTTGGTCCGTCACCGTCAAGGCCGAATGGACGACGCGCTGAAGCTTCTGGCGAAAGCCGAAGAGGCCGCGCCGCTCAAAGCATGGCCCTTCATTTGCCAAGCCGCTGTTCTTTACGATCTGGGGCGGGAGGCGGAAGGCGACGCGGCGCTGGCCCGTGGACATCAGGCGCAGGCCGGAGCCATAGCGTTCCAGATCGATCAGCACGGCTGGATGCGCGCCGCGCTGGAGACGGGGGCGCGCCGCCTGGGGTTGGACCTGTCCGCGACGTCTGATCGTTAAAGCTTGGGTCAGACGAGGAGATGAAGCCATAGAGCGTCAGGCGTCCGCCATCATGCCGTCATGGGATGATTTTTTGTGGTCCAGGCTGCCGGCTTCGCTGCTGGCGGCGGCGGATGATGAATTGGCGCGCCGTAGCGCCGCTTGG
>CALGOL010000583.1 GCA_937960755.1 uncultured Azospirillum sp. | reverse complement strand
GGCTCGCGTTTCAGCCGGCGCGGCTTCAAGAGGTCCGCCTGACGGCAGTTGCAACAACCGAACACCTCATGAAGTGGCGCAACCGCCGGGCGTCCGGGCGGTTGCGCGCAATGAATCGTCTCAGGCGTTTTCGCAAACGGCACGGCGTTGCGCAAGGGCCCGTTCAAAACGACGTCATCGGTAAAGTAATGGCTGCGTCGACCGGATCGATGGGAAGCTAAGCGCGGCGCCGCACCAGTCGGCGCCACAGCGGCGCGGCCGACTGTTCCATTTCCTTGCCGGCCAGCCATTGGTCGGCAAGTTCGCGCACTTCCCAATTGCCCAGGAAACGCTCGCAGTCGACGGCGGCGTACAGCCGGACCCGTTCTGGTCCCAGTCGTTCGAAATAATCCAGTTTTCGTTGACGATCCACGTCTTCCATGAACGCCGCCCGTGATTTTGCAATGCGCTATATCGCGATTTCGTCCCGCCGCGCAAGGGAGGGCGCGTTTTTGCCGCATCGCAATAACGCGCTCGCCAGTCAAATGATTTATGGATGACGCATTCTTTAATATCAACAATTTGTGCGACAACTTGCCTCTGTTGCGTAATCGTCACAAATATTCGCGACTCGCGTAATGACCATAATTAGAGAATGGCTTTGAGCGCGCGCGACTGCTATGCGTCGACCAACGTATTTCAAATCAAAAACAAACCATCCCAAAGCACGACCGCTAAAATTCCGGAGACTGACCAAGATGAGCACGCTGAAGAAAATCGCCGCCGGCCTGCTGGCCGCCACTGCGCTGACCGCTTTCGCCAATGGCGCGCAAGCCGAAGAATTCAAAGGCAAATCGAAGGGCGACATCCTGGTTCGCGCTCGCATCGTCGGCGTTATTCCCGATGAAAAGGGCGATATCCGCACCGCGGGCGGCGCCGACACCAATTTGGACGGCCGTTTGAACAACGACGTCATTCCGGAAGTCGATTTCTCCTATTTCCTGACCGACAACATCGCGCTGGAACTGATCGCCGGCACCAGCCGCCATAAGGTTTCCGCCGTCGGCGCCGGCGCCAATATCCCGGTCGGCGAAATTTCGGTGCTGCCGCCGACCCTGACCTTGCAATACCACTTCCTGCCCAAGGAAAAGTTCAGCCCGTACCTCGGCGCCGGCTTGAACTACACCCTGTTCTACGCCGCGGACGACGCCGCCGGCTTCAACGGCCTGAAGGTTAATCCGTCGCTGGGCTTCGCGTTGCAGGCGGGCGCCGACTTCTTCTTGAACGACAAGTGGTTCATCAACGTCGACGTCAAGAAGATCTGGCTCGATTCGACGCTGAAGACCAACCTGGGCGCCACCGCGCTGCGCTCCAGCGTCGATATTCACCCCTGGGTGATCGGCGCCGGCATCGGCTACAAGTTCTGAGCATAAGCGCCACATCCAGGCGCTTACCGTATGAAAAGCTGGGGCCCCCTTATGGTGGGCTCCGGCTTTTCTTTTGGCCGAAGCGCGGTTAAATCAGGCGGGAAATAAAAAACACGACGCCCGGAGTAGCCCCGATGACCACCGCCGTTCGCCCGCGCCGCTCTTTCCTCTATATGCCCGGCTCCAACGCGCGCGCCCTGGAAAAAGGCCGCGGCCTGCCCGCCGACGGGCTGATCCTCGATCTGGAGGACGCTGTCGCCCCCGACGCGAAGGCGACGGCGCGGGACAATATCCGCGACGCGCTGGCGGCCGGCGGCTATGGCGAGCGGGAAATCATCGTGCGCGCCAACGGCCTTAATACGCCCTGGGGTTACGACGATCTGGCGATGGCGGCGGTCAGCGGCGCCGACGGCGTCGCCCTGCCGAAGGTGGAAAGCGCCGACGCCGTGCGACAGGCCGACGCCGTGCTGCGCACAGCCGGCGCGCCTGAAAACCTTCGCCTGTGGTGCATGGTGGAGACGCCGTTCGGCGTGCTCAACGCCAAGGAAATCGCCGGCGCCTGTCCGCGACTGGCCGGGCTGATTATGGGCACTTCCGACCTCGCCAAGGATTTGCGCGCCGCCCATACCGCGATGCGCCTGCCGATGCTGGTCAGCCTGGGAACCTGCCTGCTCGCCGCCCGCGCCTATGGTTTGACGATTCTCGACGGGGTTCACCTCGACCTCAACGACGACGCCGGCTTCGCCGAATCGTGCATACAAGGGCGGGAGTTGGGCTTTGACGGCAAGACCCTGATCCACCCCAAGACCATCGACGCCTGCAACCAAGCCTACGCCCCTTCCGAATCGGACGTCGCCGCGGCGCGCAAATTGATCGCCGCTCACGCCGCCGCCAGAGCGGAAGGCAAGGGCGTGGTGGTGGTGGACGGCAAGTTGGTGGAAAATCTTCACGTCGAAGCCGCCAACCGTCTGGTCGGCCTCGCCGACGCCATCGCCGCCCGGCAAACGCCGTGACCGGAGCCAAGCGAACCGGGGCGCGCCTCCGCAGCCGCCCCGATTTTTCGTTCGAAAACGCCGCAGAACCGGGCGCTATCGTCTGCGGCGTTGACGAGGTCGGGCGCGGCCCCATCGCCGGTCCGGTGCTGGCCGCCGCCGTCATCCTGCCCCGCGACCTGCCGGCCGATCTGGCGGAC